>NZ_JBBIAR010000053.1:0-68767 GCF_054185165.1 Bradyrhizobium sp. UFLA05-109
TCCGATCGAAGCTATTGTCGCGCATCGAACCCTCCCTGCCGGGCTGGATTCGATCACCGAATTAATGAACATGCACAGCAATGACGACGTAGATAGAGCGAGGCAATCTAAGCCCTACTTCTCCTTCTCGTCGCCCGTGAACACGAACTTCGGCATCTCCCATTTGTAGCGAACCGCGAGCAGGCGGAAGCTGATGCCGAGCGCGAAGGTGAGAATGGTCCAGAGCTCGTCGTTGATCTTCAGCCCGAAAGCGGTGGCATAGAACAGGCCCGTCACCACCGAGACGCTGGCGTAGAGCTCGGAGCGAAACAGCAGCGGCACGTCGTTGCAGAGGATATCGCGGAGCACGCCGCCGGCGCAGCCCGTCACCATGCCGGAGACGATCACGATGGGGAGCGTTGCATCCATCTGCCAGGCGACGTCGCACCCCGCCATGGTGAAGACCACGAGGCCGATCGCGTCGAGCACGATGAAGGCCAGCTTGAGCCGATGCACGAGGCGCGCGATCAGAATCGTAATGAAGGCGGCACCGCCGCTCAGCACGAGATAGATGGGGTTTTGCACCCAGGCGAGCGGATAGTGGCCGAGGAAGAGATCGCGCAGCGTGCCGCCGCCGAGCGCCGTGATACAGCCGAGGAAACAGACGCCGAGCCAGTCCATGCTGCGCCGGCCCGCGGCAAGCGCCGCCGTCATCCCCTGCGCCGCAACCGCGACGAGGGAAAGGAAATGCAGCACGCTGTCGCTCGGTGGCAGGCTCCACATCGGATGTCATCCCGTTTCGAGGGCGGAACTTACGTCTCCAGTTCCAGGATGAGCAAGGTTCATCGGGAATGAACAGGTTCCCGATTCCTGCGCGCGGCAACATGCGACGAAAGCATGAGATCCCCGGAACCGAAATTCGCATCCCCGGGTTGTCTGGTCAGTCAATTCGAGGAGATCAAGCGATGGCCGATGACCGTTTTCCGAATGACCCCTATCGTCCCATCGGTGAGGATGAGTATCTTCGCGCCGCACGACGGGATGCCGACCTCCAGGTGGATCCCGAACTTGGCGAAGGCCCCGCCTCCAGCGGCAAGATCGCGCTGTTTGCGGTCGCGATCGCGGTCGTGCTCGGCGCAGTGTTCTACGGCTTGAACAATACCAGCGTGAACCAGGCCTCGACCGAACCGCCGGCGAAGACCGCACAGACGACACCTGCAAATCCGGCCGCGCCTCCCGGCATGCGCGACGTGACGCCGAAGGGCAACACCTCGCCGGGCGTGACCACGGGTGCGGCACCGAGCCAGCCGGCCTCGCCAGCCCCGTCTCCGGCCGCGCCGTCTGACGCCGGCAAGGCGCAGTAACGCTGCCGAAACACGAAAGCGGCGGGACGCCAACGTCCCGCCGCTTTTGTCATGCCTCAGCCGAACAGCTTGTTCAGCTCGCCGCCGGGATACCCGCTCCCGAGCTCGGCAAACGTGCCCTTCTCCGCCATCTCTTTCGCCGCGCGCATGAAGCCGCCCCAGGCGGCGCGGGCGAGCGAGCCGCCGACGCTGATGCGGCGCACGCCGAGATCGGCAGCCTCTTGCAGCGACAGGCCGGAGGCGCCGATCAGGAGATTGAACGGCCGTGGATGCACCGCCTTCACCACGGCCGAAATATCCTCGCGCGTCTTGAGGCCCGGCGCATAAAGGCAATCGGCACCGGCATCGGCGTAAGCCGTGAGCCGGTCGATGACGGGCTTGAGGTCGCTCACGCCCCACAGATAGGCCTCGCAGCGGCCGACCAGCAGCGTGCCGCTATCGCCGATCGCCTTGCGTGCCGCCTTCACGCGCTCGACCGCGAGCGCGCGATCATAGAGCGGCTTGTCCTTGTCCCCCGTGGAATCCTCGATCGACAGCCCGGCCACGCCGGTTCGCACGCCGCGTTCGACATTTTCCGCGACCTTGTCCGGCTCGACCGCGAAGCCGCCCTCGAAATCCGCATTCACGGGGATGTCAACGGCCGAGCACAATGCTGCCAGATGCTGACAGACGTCGTCCACGGTGACGCGGTTGTCGGCGCGCCCGATGGTCCAGGCAAAGCCGGCGCTCGATGAGGCGATCGCCTTGAAGCCGAGATGCTGCAAGGCCTTGGCACTGCCGACGTCGAACGGATTGGGCAGGATGAAGCAGCCGCTCTCGTGCAGCTTCTTGAACGTCGCGCGCTTGTCCGCAGTCGTAACGTGCATGTTTCTCTCCCTTGTTGGCCGCGCAGACATAGGCACGCCACCAGGGCAGCGCCAGTGCGCGCCCGGGCAGCGCCAGTAGCGCGCCCGCGCACGCGCTAGTGCGCGTCGTGCACGACGCGGCTGTCCTTCGGCGCCTCGTCGCGATCGTTCATGCCGTAGTCGCGGACGACGCTGGCAATGCGCAGGCGATAGTCGGCAAAGAAGCTTCCGCGGCCTTTGGCCTGCGCGCGGCGATGCTCCATGGTCTTGCGCCAGGCCTCTACGGCCGCCTCATCGCGCCAGAACGAAACCGACAGCACCTTGCCCTTCTCGGTCAGGCTCTCGAAGCGCTCGACCGAGATGAAGCCGTCGATGGTCTGCAGGATCGGCTTGAGATCGGCCGCGAGATCGAAATAATGCTGCCGGTGCTCCGGCTTCGGCCAGACCTCGAAGATCACGGCGATCATGGGCGCCTCCCTTGTTTTGGTTTGCGCCTACAATACCACCTTGCGCAGAAACGTCCGCTCCTCCGCGACAATAAACCTGTTCTCCTCGGCGAAACGGAAGTTCGCCATCCCCTCGGCGTCCTGACGCAGCCGCGCGCGATAGGCCTCGTAGGCCGCCAGGCTTTCGAACGAGATCAGCGCAAAGGCGATGTTGTTGGTTCCCTCGTGCGGCATGAAGTAGCCGACCAGATCGCCACCGCATTTCGGGATGATGGTGAGCCAGCGCTTCGAGTACTCCTCGAACTGCGCGCGCTTGAAGGGATCGAGCTGGTAGCGGATGAAGACGGTGATGGACATGATGGGCTCTCCTCTCTGTCCCCGTCATTGCGAGGGGCGAAGCGACGAAGCAATCCAGACTGTCGCCGCGGAAAACAGTCTGGATTGCTTCGCTGCGCTCGCAATGACGAGTTTGTGGTTGGCAGACTACACCCTTGCCCGACCGCAATGCTTCGGCTATCATCGAAGCATGAAAGCAGGACCTGACATTGCCATGGTCGCTTCGCTGGTCGGCGACCCCGCGCGCGCCAATATGCTGACAGCGCTGATGAACGGCCGCGCGCTCACCGCAAGCGAGCTCGCGCAGGAGGCCGGGATCACCCCGCAGACCGCGAGCTCACATCTTTCGAAGCTCGAGGCCGGCGGACTGATCGAGCCGGAGAAGCAGGGCCGGCACCGCTACTACCGCCTGAGCGATCCCGATGTCGCCGGCGTGCTGGAGGCGCTGCAAGGACTTGCCGCCCGCGCCGGCCACATGCGCGTGCGCACCGGGCCGAAGGATCCGGCGTTGCGGCGGGCGCGGATCTGCTACGACCATCTCGCCGGCGACCTCGGCGTGCAGATGCTCGACTCCTTGCGCGAGCGGCGCCTGGTGAAGCAGAAGAAGCAGGACATCGAGCTCACGGTCGAGGGCGAACGCTTCCTCGCAAAGCATTTGCAGATCTCGCCCGACATGCTGACCCATCCGCGCCGGCCAGTCTGCAAGGCGTGCCTCGACTGGAGCGAGCGTCGGCATCACCTTGCCGGCACGCTCGGCGCAGCCATGATGAAGCGTTTCACCGAATTGAAATGGGCGGCGCGCGATGCGACGCCCGGCAGCCGCGTGGTGAATTTCACCCGCACCGGCGAGAAGCAGTTTGCGGCGCTGTTCGGCGACAGGCACGAGTAGTTACACAATCGCGTGTGAATGAGTGCCGTCATCATGGCCGGGCTTGACCCGGCCATCCACGCGTTTATGGGCACCGTCATTCCGGGGCGGTCCGCAGGACCGAACCCGGAATCTCGAGGTTCCGGGCTCGATGCTTCGCATCGCCCCGGAACGACGTTGTCAGACATCAGAGCCCTCAATGACCCGCATCCTCCCGACTGCGCTCGCGGCCGCCCTCCTCGCTTTCCCGCTCGCTTCGACTTACGCCAGCGAACCCGCGGCGCGCGAGCCCTACGGGATCGCCCTTGAGGGGTTTGCCTATCCCTACCCCGTGAGCCTGCTGCCGCTCGTCAATGACGGCGAAGAGCTTCGCATGGCCTATATGGACGTCGCACCTCAAGCGCCGAACGGCCGCACCGTCGTGCTGCTTCATGGCCGCAATTTTCCGTCGAGCTATTGGGCGCCCGTGATCAAGATGCTGAGCGAGGCTGGCTTCCGCGTCGTGGTGCCGGACCAGATCGGCTTCGGCAAATCGTCCAAGCCGCTCGGGGAACTGCATTTCGATACGCTGGCGCGCAACACCATCGCACTGCTCGATCATCTCGGGATCGACAAGGCCGAGATCATCGCCCATTCCATGGGCGGCATGTTGGGGGTGCGCATCGCGCGGGCCTATCCGGAACGCGTGTCGCATCTGGTGCTGACCGCGCCGATCGGGCTGGAAGACTACCGTCTCTACGTGCCGCCGGTGCCGACGGAAAAGACCATCGAGATCGAGGACAAGCTCACGGCCGAGGGCTATCGCAAGCAGCTCCAGACCAACTACGCGATCAAGCTGCCGCCTGAGGCGATCACGCCGTTCATCGACGCCCGCTTCAACATCAAGGGCAGCCCCGACTACCCGCGCTGGCTGCGCGCCTTCGTCGGCTCCGGCCAGATGATCTATCGCGAGCCGGTGGTGCATGAAATCCCGCTGCTTTCGCAGCCGACGCTGTTCATCATGGGCGCCGACGACCACAACGCGCCGGGCAGACCGAATGCACCGGAAGCGCTGCGGCCGAAGATGGGGCAGAACGCCGATCTCGCCAAAGCGCTCGCTGCAAAGATGCCGAATGCGCGGGCAGAGACCATTCCGGACACCGGCCACCTCGTCTTCCTGGAGGCGCCCGAGCGATATCGCGACCTGGTGCTCGGCTTTCTCGGCCGCTAGCTTCCCTCATGTCGCTTCAAGCAGCATGAACGGCGGCGTTCATGCCGTATTCAGGTCATGATTGCCAATTTGGATCGCGCCGCTTCGGCATGTCGCCAAAATTTAACATGCCGAATCGCACCTTTTGATTCATTGTGCGCCACAAGCGCGTGACCCAAGGACTAGAGAGGGAGTTCACATGAAATATCTTTTTGCCGCCGTCATGCTCGCCGGCGCCGTTGTCGGTTTCAGCGAAGCAGCCAGCGCTGCCGGCGGTTGCGGGCCCGGGTGGTATCGCGGCGCCTATGGCGGCTGCCGCCCGATGGGCCGTACGGTCATGGTAGCACCAGCGCCTGTCGTGGTCGCTCCGGTCGTCGTCGCCCGTCCGCGCGTCTGTCCGTGGGGCTTCCGCTGGTGGGCCGGCCGCTGCCGCCCGGTCTGATCTGATTTTGCCTAAGCATGGCCGCGCGTTCCACAGCGCGGCCATTTTCTTTTTGAACGCCTGCCGTTTTCGCGGGCACAAAAAAGGGGATCGCCACCGCGATCCCCTTTTCTGATTCAACTGGCAACTTGCAGCACGCCCTACCAGTGACGCCAGTGGCGGCGGTGCCAGCGATGCCGCCAGCCCCAGTGCCGGCGACGCCAACCCCAATGACGATGACGCCAGTGACGATGATGCCAGCCCCAGTGGCGATGGTGCCAGCCCCAGTGATGACCGCCCCCGTGCCAGCGCACCTGCTCAGGCTTGAGCTGGCCGACCTCCGCGCTGCTGGTGACTGCGGGATGGACCTCGGGATTGCCGCGCGGGACATTGGCCGGGCCTTCGATCGGTTGTGGCGCCAGCGGCGCGGCCTGCGCGGCCGCCGTCAATGCAGCGGCACCGGCCGCAACACCGAATGCGAGTTTCAAGAAATGCCGGCGCTCCATGATGTCTTCCTCTTCAATCAGCGTTGAATGATGCGAAGGAAGTGTCGCGCCGACGAAATGAACTCGGACTGAACCCTGCATTCAGGTAGGTTGCATGAAGCTGACACGCCGGCGTGCATCCGGGATGGCACAACGGCCGTCTTACTTTGTTCAAGAAAAGGGTCGAACATTCCGGGCAAAACCGGGGTACGTGGGGTCGTCCTGCATGGATCAAGTCCATCAGACCAGAGGAGACAGCCATGGCAACACAGGTGAAGCCGGTTCCCGAAGGATATCACACCGTCACGCCCTATCTCATCGTCGACGGCGCGGAGAAGGTCATCCACTTCATGAAAGAGGCTTTCGGCGCCCAGCCCTTGTTCGAGCCAATGATGCGGCCCGACGGCAAGGTCATGCATGCGGAGTTCAAGATAGGAAGTTCCATCGTGATGATCGCCGACTCCTCGGAGCGGGCACAGGCAACGTCCACGATGCTGTATCTCTACGTGCCCAATGTCGATGCAGTCTACCAGAAGGCCATCAAGGCCGGCGGCACGTCCTTGATGGAGCCAACGGACCAGTTCTATGGCGACCGCAGCGGCGGTGTGAAGGATCCGGCCGGCAACCACTGGCACATCGGCACCCACATCGAGGACGTATCGCCGACTGAGCTGAAGAAGCGGGCGGCGGAATTCATGAAGCGGCAGAACAAGGCAGCGTAAGCAGCCGCGGGCTCCGAGGGCGGATTAGCGCAGCATGATCCGCCGGCGTGCTTGCGATAAAAGGGGCGGGTTAGCTTCGCTAACCCGCCCTACGCACTCCAATGGCCTTTGGGAGTGCGGCGGCTGAGCGCAGATTCTTCGGCATGCGCAAGATCCCCCTCGCCCCGCCAGGCGAGGTTTGCTCGAGCTCAGCTGCCCTCGAACTTGAACGACACGTTGAGCTTGGCGCGATAGGCTTCCACTTTTCCCTTCGCGTCCAGCTGCATATCGAGTTTGACGACCTCGGCGACGCGAAGGTCCCTCAGAGTTTTTGCCGCTTGCTCGACCGCATTGCCGGCGGCCTTTTCCCAGGAGTCGGTGCTGGTACCGATCAGTTCTATGACCTTGTAGATGCTCTCAGGCATGTCGTTCTCCCGTTCGGTATGAAGCAGGAAGCAGCTGCTCCCTGCCGCGTTCAAACCTAGCACGGTATCGGTGCCGAAAGGACGCGCATGTCGCAGGGCTGACAGGCCCGAGCCGCTTGGCGATGTTGCGGTGCCAACTATCAAAGGGAGAGCCGTAGCGGCCGAGCCAGTGCTAGCCCGTATTCCTGACTGCTTCAGCCAGCATGGCGTAAAGCTGGCGCTTGCTGAATTCCTTGGGCTGCTTGTCTGTTGTCTTCCGCGACACCTTCTTTGCTGCCGGCTGGGCGCAGGCAGCCGACAACACCGGCTCTTGCTTCCGGACCGACCTTATCTGGGGTTTTGCCGTTGGCGGCTTGTGGCCACGCTTCAGGCCCAAGCGGGTCAGCATGCCGCAGACAGCGTTACGGCTACACCCGAGACGGCGCGCGATCTGCGCGGCACTCTGTCCCTGGACCCAGAGTCTTTTGAGCAGCGCTACGTCTTTCGCATCCCAACTCATGGGAGTTATTGTACGCCACTGCCATCAACTATTCTAGTCTTCGTCCGGCTCGCGTACGACCGCCGGTTCGTCGTCCTCTTCTTCCTCATCGTCCTCATCGTCCTCATCGTCCTCTTCATCATCATCAGGATCCCGGGGCGGCATCGTGCTGCCCTTGATCACAAAGCTATTCCAACCCATCAAGCTGGTGAAAAACTCTTCGGGGATGTTTGGATTCATGTTGTTGCTCCTCGGGTCTGGAGCTGGAGTGCGCCGCCGATGGTTAACGTGCCGGGCGTCTTGCTATCGTGGATCGGCGGATTGTCGATGCCCGTCACCTCGAGCTTATAGCCGATCTTTCGCAGCAGGTCTTTCCGCCGCGCAATATCTGCATCGGCCTCGACACCCAGCCGGGAAGGCTGCTGGTATGGGTTCCTCCAACTTCCTGTTTGCTGCGGAGGATAGCCGATACAGTCGGTCGGCTAAACCCACCCTCCCCGCGCCATGATGGCCGCGCAGAGCAGGATGACGACGATCGCCGCGAGCTCGCCATGGATGATCGACGTCACCAGCCGCCGGCGTTTCACGTCGATCACCGGCGCCTTGCCAGCCTTGATCGCCGCGCTCCAGGACAGGAATTCCCGCGTCGGAACGATCGACAGCAGGCCGATGATGATGAACAGCGAGAACTTGGTCAGGAAGGCGTGACTGTGCAGATAGTAGTCGGAGCCCTTCTCAAAGAAGAACACCCGCAACAGCCCGACGACGAACAGCGCGCCGGCGGCAATGCCCAGCACGAGATCGGTGAGCTGGAGCCTGCGTGCCGACTCGACCGTCAGCTCCTGCCGGATCAGCGTGAACTCGATCGCAACGGCCGAGACCAGCGTGAAGGCGCAGAGATGGTGCAGGAAGGCGAACAGCGTGGACATGGCTGGATTTCCCCGGACAGATGTCGAGCTCGTCGGCCGCAATGATATAGGCTGTTCCCGCCAATAAGAAATGACGCGAGAGCGGAGCGTCGAGCCCGCAAGGCAAGCTAGCAAACGGCCGTTGCAAAAATCTCGCCCCCGCTGTCGGAACGCAGCCCTTCACCCGTCCTATGCCTGGACAGCACGGAGACATCGCATGGCCGACCTCACCCTCACCACCTTCGACTGGGTTCCCGAAATGCCCCGCGGCCACGTCCGCGATCTCCGCGTCCGCTGGGCGCTGGAAGAGGCCGGCCTGCCCTATCGCGTCGCCAGCGTGCCGTTCGGCGACCGCTCGGCCGAGCATTTCGCGCACCAGCCGTTCGGCCAGGTGCCGTGGCTGACCGACGGCGACCTTTCGATCTTCGAGAGCGGCGCGATCCTGATGCATCTGGGCGGACTGAGCGAGGCACTGATGCCATCCGATCCGCGCGGCCGCAGCTGCGCGACGGAATGGGCGTTCGCCGCGCTCAATTCCGTGGAGATGGCGAGTCTGCCCTGGTCGATCCTCAAGTTCACCGGCAATGCCGGCGACACACCGGCATGGAAGTTTCTGGACGACTTCCTCAAGCTCCGCCTCAAGCACATGGAGACGGTACTGGCCGGCCGCGAATGGCTGGCCGGCTCATTCTCCGTCGCCGACATCCTGATGTCGGACGTGCTGCGTCCCGTCGATCGTTTCGATGGGCTGGCGGACAGTCCTGCCTGCCGCGCCTATGTCGTGCGCGCCACGGCCCGCCCGGCGTTTGCAAAAGCCCACGCCGAACAGATGGCGCATTTCGCCGCGGCCGACGAAAGCCGTAGGGTGGGTTAGGCGCCGCCGTAACCCGCCGCTTCCATCGCCGCAAAAAGTTGGCGGGTTACGCTAACGCTAACCCGCCCTACGCACCGTGCATGCGGCAGCGCCTCACATCAGCTTCATCGGCGTATCGTGCACCACGCGAAGATCGATCCGGCTGATCAACTCCGCCCGTAGCGCCTCGGCGGCGCTGATGGCGTCGTCGGTCTGCCGCAGCGTGCTGACGTTGGAACCGAGCGATACGATCCCGCCCAGTATCAAAGCGATCGATCCAAGCGCAGCCGCCGAACCGACGCCGAACAGTCCGAGCACCACGATGAGCAGCAATGCGGCGCCGCCCGCGATCGCTATTTTCGAAGCCAGAATGAACTTCCGGCATCGCTCCGCGATCTCGGCCAGCGCCTCGATCCGGGCTTCGATGTCTGAAATCTCGTCGGTCGGATCGTCTTCGGTCATCGGGTACAGGATCGAGTCCTACGCTTCCCGCTCACAACGGCAAATTGTCGTGTTTCTTCGCGGGGATCTCGACCTTCTTGTCCTTCAGCATCGCCAGCGCCCTTGCGATGCGCCGCCGCGTCGAGTGCGGCATGATGACGTCGTCGATGTAGCCGCGCTCCGCCGCAATGAACGGTGACAGGAAGCGGTCCTCGTATTCCTTCGTTCGCGCCGCGATCTTGTCGGGGTCGCCGATATCTGCGCGGAAGATGATCTCCACCGCGCCCTTGGCACCCATCACGGCGATCTGGGCGGTCGGCCAGGCGTAGTTCATGTCGGCGCCGATCTCCTTGGACGCCATGACGTCGAAGGCGCCGCCATAGGCCTTGCGGGTGATGATCGTCACCAGCGGCACGGTGCATTGCGAGTAGGCGAACAGCAGCTTTGCGCCGTGCTTGATCAGGCCGCCATATTCCTGCGCGGTGCCCGGCAGGAAACCCGGCACGTCGACGAAGGTCACGATCGGGATGTTGAAGGCGTCGCAGAAGCGAACGAAGCGCGCCGCCTTCCGTGACGCATCGCTGTCGAGCACGCCGGCGAGCACCATCGGCTGGTTGGCGACGAAGCCGACGGTGCGGCCCGCGATGCGGCCGAAGCCGGTGACGATGTTCCTGGCGAAGGCCTCCGAGATCTCGAAGAAGTCGCCCTCGTCCACGACCTTCAGGACCAGCTCCTTCATGTCGTAGGGCTTGTTCGGATTGTCGGGGATCAGCGTGTCCAGCGACATGTCGATCCGCTCGATCGAATCGAAGCTTGGCCATTCCGGCACGCCGTCCGAGTTGTTCGAGGGCAGGAAGTCGATCAGGCGGCGCATCTGGAGGATCGCCTCGACGTCGTTCTCGAATGCGCCGTCGGAGATCGAGGAGCGCGTGGTGTGCACGGAGGCGCCTCCCAGCTCTTCGGCGGTGACGACCTCGTTGGTCACGGTCTTCACGACGTCGGGGCCGGTAACGAACATGTAGCTGGTGTTCTTCACCATGAAGATGAAGTCGGTCATCGCCGGCGAATAGACGTCGCCGCCGGCGCAGGGGCCCATGATGACGGAGATCTGCGGGATCACGCCGGAGGCGATGACGTTGCGGCGGAAGACGTAGGAATAGCCCGCAAGCGCCGCGACGCCCTCCTGGATGCGCGCGCCGCCGGCGTCATAGAGGCCGATGATCGGCGCCCTCGCCTTCATCGCCATGTCCTGGAGCTTTGTGATCTTCAGCGCGTGGGTCTCGGACAGCGAGCCGCCGAACACGGTGAAATCCTTGGCGAACACGAAGGTCTTGCGGCCATTGACGGTGCCCCAGCCGGTGACGACGCCATCGCCCGGCACCTTGCTCTTCTCCATGCCGAACTCGATGGAGCGATGCTCGACGAACATGTCGAATTCCTCGAACGATCCCTTGTCGAGCAGCAGCTCGATGCGCTCGCGCGCGGTCAGCTTGCCGCGAGCGTGCTGCGCCTCGATGCGCTTCTCCCCGCCACCGAGCTTGGCGCCGGCGCGACGTTCTTCAAGGGCGTCCAGGATATGCTTCATTTGCTCCCGCCAGTTCTTAAGGTGCGATTGCTGCGGGTTCTAACACGGCATTTTGCGGGCCGGAAAGCCGCTTTGCGCATGCCCGCCGCGCCTGGACAGGCTAGAAAGCCCAAGGAATTACAGGGGCTACTCCAGGAGACTCAGATGGACGATGCAGTCACAGCAACCGGCGAGGTGACCGGCGGCATCAAGGTTCTGCTCCGGCTCGAGGGGCTGACGCTGTTTGCGGGCATGGTGCTGCTCTATGCGGTCTGGGGCGGTTCGTGGCTGGTCTTCGCCCTGCTCTTCCTGGCGCCGGATCTGAGCTTCCTGGCATACCTCAGCGACAGCCGGTTCGGCGCGATCGTCTACAATGCCGCGCACAGCTACATGGTCCCGGTGGCGTTGCTCACGGCGGGTTTTGCGCTGGAATGGCCGCTCCTGCTCTCCATCGCCATGATCTGGCTCGCCCATATCGGCTTCGACCGGGCGCTGGGCTACGGGCTGAAATATCAGGCCGGCTTCGGCTTCACCCATCTGGGGCGGATCGGACGGATGGGGAAAGCGTGAATGGCTGGCGGAGGCCACGCGTTTCTCCGCGATTTGGTCCTCGGGGCGGATTGACCGATTCAGCCGATTCAGGCTTGTTTCTGACAACGATCAGCGCCGATGGGTTCGCGTGAGCTTTCAGTCGGTACGGCGGCGGTCAATTACGCTCTGCTGTTTTGTTCGGCTGTTTTTGCCCCCGCTCCCAGGCATCCCGGATGTCCGCCACGGTCGTATCCCTGCCGCCCCAAACCGGTGACGAAACCGTCGATTTCCTGCAGCGGATCTCGGGCCGCAACGGCGAGATGCTGATGCGCGCCGCGGCCACGATCGAAACGCTGTCACAGCGGGCTATGTCGGCTGAGCAGCTCTATCGCCGCCAGCTCGAAGCCAGCACGCGCAATGCCAAGCTGCGCGAGGTCGCCGAGGTCACCTCCGATGGCCTGTTGCGGGAGGTCGAGGGGCTGCGCGCACAGCTTGCGGAGATCGCCGCGACCAGTGCGGCCGAGCGTGCGCAGTTCGAGGCGGAGCGCGAGCGGATGCTGAAGCTGATGCAGAACGCCGAGGCCCATGTCGCTGATGTCACCGCCGAACTCGGCGCGCTGCGCAAGTCCGTCGATACCTTCAGCGAGACCGTGGTGGCCGTGCCGATCGTGATGCTTCGGCTCGCCCGCTCGCAGTTCGACATCCTGTCGGACGGCTTTGCCAAGAACGGCGACGTGATCTCTCGCGCCATCAGCGAGATCGGCGGCTGCGCGATCGACCAGGCGCTGGCGGCGAAGAAGAGCGCTGATTCCTAGACTAGAACGCGGTGGGTTAGGCTTGATTGTTAGGACGAAGGTGGTGCGCTCCCTCCCCCGCTTGCGGGAGAGGGGTGGGGTGAGGGCTCCCTCCGCTTGGGGATTGTCCACTGCGGAGACACCCTCTCCCAACCCCTCCCCCGCAAGCGGGGGAGGGAGCGCACTTTCCTTGTCGCAACAATCAAGCCCAATCCCACCGCGTTCTAGGGCACCCGCCGCCCGCGCATGTCCTTGCCGTTCTGGTGCAGCGTCAGCATCGGCGCGGTGCCGTCCTCGGGCTTGGCAAAGGTCAGCTGGGCGTCGACGACGCGGTAGAAGAAATCCGTCTCGCTCTCGGCAAACACCTCGTATTCGGCCTGCCCGGTCGCCTGCACGAACAGATGGCCGCCGTCGGCGCGCACCGTCAGGACGAAGGTCGGAAAGATTTGATAGCGGCCGACGTAGGCCGCGAGCAGCGCTGGATCGACGGGGACCGCGCGCCTGATCTTCGGCGGTGGATAGGCCGGGTTGATCATGTTCAGCGCGAGCGAGGTGTTGGCGCCGTAGTCGTTCGCATTCGAGAGCAGGATGGATGCCTTCCCGGTCCTGGTCGAATAGCCGACGAAGGTCGCATAGCCACCGGTGCCGCCGTCCTTCCAGTTCACCTCGTCGTCGAACCGCAGGCTGGTGAACCAGCCCATGGCGACGTCGCTCTGCGACGCTTGCGGACGCCGCAGCGACAGTGTCATCTTCATCGCGGCTGCGAGCGGCGTGTCGCGGGTGCCTTGATAGGCCTCGACGAACTTGAAGAGGTCGCTCAAGGTCGAGCGCAGCGCGCCGGCGCCTGCGAGTGCATCGAGGTCCCAATTCGCCACGGGAGCCAACGCGGTATTGTGGCCCTGCGCCAGGCGCTCGCGCATCGAAGGCCCGAGCGTGATCCGCGTGTCGTCCATACCGAGCGGCGCGCAGATACGCGAGGTGACAAGTTCCTCGTAGGTTTTGCCGGCGCGCAAGCTCAGCACGTGCCCGAGCAGGCCGAAACCGAGATTGGCGTATTCGTAGTGCTTGCCCGGCGTATAGGCGAGCTTGTAGCCCGACAGGAAATCGTAGAGCTGATCGGCGGTGTAGTCGGCGTAGGGGTTGGTGGGATCCTTCGGCGCAAAATTGTTGGGCATGCGCGGCAGGCCGGAGGTATAGGTTGCAAGATCTAGAAGCGTGATCGGCACGCCCTGATATTCCGGCATCGTGACCCGCTCGGGCAGGAATTTGGCCGCGGGATCATCCAGCGCCACCTCGCCCCGCCCGACCATCTCGGCCAGCAGCAATGCGGTGAAGACTTTTGTAATCGAGCCGATCTCGAAGACGGTGTCGGCGTCGAGCGCGCGATCGTCCGCGGCTCCCGAACGCCCATAGGTCGCGACGATGCGGCGACCGCCCTCGATGCGGCCCGCGACGAGCCCCATCGTCTCGTGGCCAGCCTCGATGTGGTCCTTGAGCAAGGCTGCGAGCTCCTGCTCAGGCGAAGTCTGCGCATGCAACCCCGCGCCGCCAAGAAGAAGCGCGGAGCCTCCGAGCAGAACCGAGCGGCGATGCAGCATAAAGACCCCGTGTGCGGCCGTGCGCCCACCTTGCTGGTGGCACCATGATGCTAGTCGAGCGACGCGAGTTACGCCAGCAGCGCGACGTCAGATTGCGCCAATATCCGTCAGGCAGGCTTGCGTCAGCGCCATGCGGTCGGCGATGTGGCGCGGCTCGCGGCAATCCATGTTGAGCGCGAACACGGTGCGCGCGTCGCCCTTCTCCGCCCAGCCGACCATCCAGCCGAGCGAGCCCTGCTCCTTGCCCGTGAGGCCGGACTTTGCACGGATGATGGACGAGCCGACTTGCGTCACCGGCAGGATATCGCAGACGAGATCCTGGCTACGCTTCGAGATCGGCAGCGCGCGACGCCGCAGCCGGTCGACAAAGTCGATCTGGTCCATGGGATCGATGCGCAGATTTCCGGTCAGCCAGAACTGGTCGATGCCGCCGCCGATATCGCGATTTCCATATTCGAAGAGGTCGACATATTTTTGCATCCGCTCCTGGCCGATGCGGCGCGCGATCTCCTGATAGACCGGCACCGCGCTGACCGCGATGGCGCTGCGCAGCGTGTGATCCCTGTTCCAGGCCTCGATGTCGCGCTTCACGCCATCCCATGGGAAGACGTCCTTGTCCACGTCCTGCACCACGCCCGTTTCCAGCGCGATCAGCGAGTTCGGGATCTTGAAGGTCGAGGCCGGCAGCCGCGGCTCGGCGGAGCGCTCCTTGTCGCTCAGGATGATCATGTAGTCGTCGGTCTTGTAGCCGACGAAGGTCCCGGCCGTACCGGCATCAGTAAAACGCTTGGCAAGACTGTCGCGAACTTCGCTGAGTGGTGGCGCGACATTGGCGAGCGCGCGCGACGGCAGGATCGCGCTAGCCGCGAGAAGGCCGAGGGTGGAGCGACGGGTCAGCAAGGCGGTATCCGTTCAATGATCTGGTGCGACAGTGCAGCCGGTTTCGTGGTGAAACGATGACAGCGTTTTAGCGCGGCTTTAGCGCACCCGACCCGACAGCCGCAGCACGAACACCAGCACCTCGGCGACGGCCTTGTACAGGTCCGGCGGGATCTCGTCGCCGAGCTCGACCTTGGACAACGCGCCGGCCAGCACCTCGTTCTCCTCGATCGGGATGTCATGGGCCTTTGCCAGTTCCACGATCTTGGCGCCGATCGTGCCCTTGCCCTTGGCAACGACCCGCGGCGCACCGCTGCCCTTCTCATAGTGCAGCGCGATGGCAACCTTGCTCTCCTCGCTCATGTCGCGCGATCCAGAAAGTGCCCGGCGCGGGCCGGTTGGGGCTGCGGCGGCATGCCGTCGCGGATCACGATGTCGCCGGGCTTGAGATCGGCTTTGGCCAGCGCCTGGCTGAGCGCGCCGGCGCCGTCGCGTAATTGCTGCGCGGTCGCGGGACGTTCCGCCCACATCCGCACAAAAGTCTTGTCGCCATTGAGCGTGATCAGCGCATGCACCGGGCCGGCCGGCTCGACGTTGAGCGAGAAGCGCGCGCGCCAGGCCTTTTTCGCCGGATCGGACTCGCTGCCGCCGCCATCGCGCGAGATCTCGAACTGCGCCATCGCGGTGCCTTGCGGCGTGGCGAAGGGAATTTCGAAACTCCACTGCGGCACCGAGGGATCGACACGGTGGCCGTTGGCGTCGACGCGATCCGGAAGCGATGCGACCTGCAACAGCGTCTGCCGTGCGATCGCGGCGTCGGTGTCGTCGAGCAGACGATGCACGGTCTGATTCAGCGGTGCACCTGATGCGAGCGAGGCCGTTGCGATCGCCTGCGGCGATGGCAGCGCACCGCGGAATGGCGGTGGCGCGGTAGTCGCACGCGGCATCGTGTCGAGGCTGTGCGCGTCCGGCACCGCGGCTTTGGGCACCGCGAATGCGCCGCCCATCGCATGCGGCAGCTCCTGCACGGCTTCCTGCAGCAGGCTCAATGCGACGCCAGGTGACACCGCACCTTCGGTCACGGCCTCGGCGAGCGCGGCGGCTGCGACAATTGCGCCGCGCGGCGCTTGCAGCGTCTCGCCCGGACTAGCTTCAGGTGATAGCGGCGGAGCCTCGAGCGCTTCGCCTGCGGAGCGTTCGAGCGATGTCACGGCCTGCGCGACGGCCGCGGGCGCGGCAGGAAGCGCGGTTGCCGGTGCCGCCACTTGCGGCACCGAAGTTTCAAGCGCGCCCGACGTCGCCGCCAGCGTCTGGCGCAGCACCAGCAGCGCTGCCTTCAGATCAGGAACGGTGCCGCCTGCAGGCGTCAGCCCTGACGCCAGCGAGGCCTCGAGGAAGAGCCCGGATTTCTGGAACGCGGACTCGACGTCGCTACCGTCGAGCTGCGGGTTGAGCGGTGTCTGCTGCGCCAGTACGTCCAGCACGGCCTGCTTCAGCCCCCCCGGCAGATCGCTGCTGGTGACGATCGAGGCGAGATTGGCAAACAGCGGCGCCTGGCTGCCCTGCTTGGTCACGGCCTCACTGGAGGCTACCGAAACGGCGATCTGCTCGAGCGGCGTGAGGAGGTTGCGCCCAGCGGTCGCGGACGGTGCGAGCGTGGGCGTGTCGGTGAGCGCGACCGCACCTGGCGTCAGCGTGACCTGATCGGTCGCCGCCCCGCCCGACCCGTTGACGATTGCAAGCCGCACGGTGCCATCGTTCTGCGACACCGCGAGCTGGAGGTTCTGGCCCGGCGATAGCGCCACCTCCGACATCACGTCGATCGAGAGGTTGGCGATCGCAATGCGTACGAGATTGTCGGCCATCACGCTGACGACCTTGGCGTCGACGACCGAGCCCGCCTGAAGCGCGAGCTCCGGCGTCGCCGCATCGGCCACGGAGGTGGCGGCGGTGACTGATACGATCGAGCTTATCGGCGTCGGCATGTCTTAAGGGCCCGCGGAACGCGAGCAACCCTAGCCGTCCGTCGTAAACCTCTCGTTAAGGACCTTGCGTCGGCGGCCCGTTCACGGCCTCGAGGACCGCCACCGCCGCGGCAAAATCCTTCAGCCGGGCGGCGCGGCGGCCGGCCGCCTCCTCGTCCACGCCCCACTGGTCGGCGTTCCAGTCCTCGTCGACATGGGCGGCCGCCCAGACCTGATCGGCATCGCGTGCCCGATGCGCCAGGGCGAGGGCCAGAAGCGCCGACCCCGTCAGCGTCGTGATCACGTGCAGCGCCGCGACCGACCAGGGATCCCTGGGCAGGGCAGCCCGCGCGGCCGCGATCGCCTGCTCCGGCTGGGTCACATGCATGATGCCCTCGGACAGGATGAAATGCGCGCCAAGCGTCTCGGCCGCCCAGAACAGGACTGGGTCCCAATGAGCGGCCTCGCGCGCCACCAGGCCCTCGGGATGGCCGGCGCGATAGAACAGCAGGTCGGACTGGAAGTATCTTGCGAGGTCATCGCTGACGAGATCGACGCGGTCGATCACGCCCTCGACTACGCTGTTGGCGAGCCGCGTCAGCGGCATGGTCATGGGGTCGATCGTCTCCGTCTGGCCGGCCCATTCCGAGACGACCGCATCCGCGAGCAGCTTCGCGGGGATGATGACCTGGCGGCCGGAGGGCGTCCTGATCGGCTTGCCATCGAGCGTGATGGCAAAGCCATCCTCGGCCTCCACGACGCCCGCCTTCGCATAGAAGCGCTTGCGCAGGGGCGCACGGGAGGCAGCCCGCGCCGCCTCCTGCGGATCGAGCCGGGTCTGGCCCGCAACCTCGTCAAACAATTCGCGCATTCGGTTTTCGACCCTGATGGTTCCAAAGCGCGCGTCATCGCGCTTTAGGATGTTGTTTGAGCATGATCTTTTCGGAAAACCGCTGCGCACTTTTCCGGATCATGCTCTAGGCTAGGCTTCTAAAATAAGTCCGGCAGCCGATAAAGCGAGCGGCAGGCATGAAGGAAATCGCGGGCATTTTGGCCCTGTTCGCCGGGTTCTGGCCGGCCGCGGCGGAGGCTGGTTTCAGTGTGCGTAACCTCTATGACTATTGGCGATGACATTGAGAGCGTCGCGAGATGCCCTACTGGTTCGCGCACATCCGCGAATAGGTGCCGCGATCAGCAGGGGTCAGGCCCGCCCCGGCGGCGTCTTCAAGGCATTTGGTGATGCGGTCGCTGAATGAAGGCCGCGGCGGCTGCTTGTAGTTGAAGGTCGGCAGCGCGTTGACCTGCGGGACCTTCGGTACCTCGATCTTCGGCGGTGGCGGCGGAGGAGGCGGTGGTGGCAGCAACAGAGGCGTGCCCGGCATCAGCGTCTGCGCGAAGCTGCCCTGCCCCGCCGAGAGCGCGACCAGAACCATCAGGATGGATAGCGTCGCCTTCATGGAGGACATATCGTACGCCTCCCATAGTCTCGCAACCGGATTACTCTTCCGGCGCGTTCTCGATCGGATCAAATCTTGTTGCGTCGAGGCCAAGCAGGTTCCAGGACTGCTGCATGTGCGGCGGTAGCGGAGCGCTGGCGTCGATCACCCCGCCGCGCGGGTGCGGAATCACGATACGGCGCGCGAGCAGGTGCAGCCGGTTTTGCAGACCGCCCGGCAATTCCCAGTTCTCGATGTTGAAATATTTGGGATCGCCGATGATGGGATGGCCGATATGGGCCATGTGCGCGCGAAGCTGGTGCGTGCGCCCCGTCACCGGCTTCAGCGACACCCAGGTCAGCTTGTTGCCGGCGGTCTCGACCACCGCATAGTAAGTCACCGCGTGGCTCGCGCCCTCATCGCCATGTTGGGCGATGCGCATGATGGTGTCGTCCTCGCTCTCCTCTTTGGCGAGGAAGGTCGAGATGCGGCCCTGCTTGGGCTTCGGCAGACCCGGCACCAGCGCCCAATAGATCTTGCGCGCCGAACGCGAGCGGAAGGCGCCGGTGAGATGGGTCGCGGCAAAGCGCGTCTTCGCGATCAACAGGCAGCCTGACGTGTCCTTGTCGATGCGATGCACCAGGCGTGGCTTCTGCCCCTTGGCGTCGCGCATCACCTCCAGCATCTGGTCGATGTGCCGCGTGGTGCCGGAGCCGCCCTGCACTGCAAGTCCCGCCGGCTTGTTGAGCACGAGGACGTCGTCGTCCTCAAAGAGCGTCATCTCCTTGAGCGCGGCAAGCGTTTTTTGCGCGGCTTCGGAGAGCGCGCCGGGAGCTTTCGGCGTGTCCAGCTTCAACGGCGGAATGCGGACGCTCTGCCCCTCCTCCAGCCGGTCCTTGCTGTCGACCCGCTTGCCGTCGACGCGCAGCTCGCCTTTGCGCACGACGCGCTGGATGTGGGAGAACGACAGCCCCGGGAAACGCGCTTCCAGAAACCGGTCGACGCGCATGTTGTTCTCGTCGGCAGTCACGGTAACGGTCTGCACCTTGGTCGGCAGCAGTGCTTCGACGGGCTTTGCGGTCACCGGCTCGGGTGCGCGTCGCTCGGCGCGCTCGGACGCAAAGCGCTGCGGCCTCGAACCCGGCTTGCCGCCCGGCCGCGGCCCCGCCTTGTGCGCGCTGCGCGCCTTGAACGGGCGCGCCTCCTTGCGCTCATCGCGCGAACGGGGCTTTGGGTCGGTTCTCTTGATGCGGCGGCTCATGCTTGCCTGCGTAGCCTAAAAGCAGCGTCTCGTCACGACGAAATGGCCGATTTCAACGCGAGCCGCCCCGCTCCTTCCGAAGCTTCGCCCAATACTCCAGGCGCTTCCTGATCTCCCGCTCGAAGCCGCGCTCGGGCGGGTCGTAGAAGGTCTGGCGTCCCAAGGCTTCCGGGAAATAATCCTGGCCGGAGAAGGCGTCGGGCGCGTCGTGGTCGTATTCGTAAGCTGCGCCATAGCCCTCCGACTTCATCAGACCGGTCGGCGCGTTGAGGATGTGTTTGGGCGGCAGCAGCGAGCCGGCCTGTTTTGCGGTCTGCATCGCCGCGCCGAAGGCGGTGTAAACCGCGTTCGATTTCGGCGCGGTGGCGAGATAGACCACCGCTTGGGCGATCGCGAGCTCGCCTTCGGGATGGCCGAGAAAATCGAAGGCATCCTTTGCCGCATTGGCAATGACGAGCGCCTGCGGATCAGCAAGCCCGATGTCCTCGACCGCCATGCGCACCACACGCCGCGCTAGGAACAGCGGATCCTCGCCGGCGTCCAGCATGCGCGCGAGATAATAGAGAGCAGCGTCCGGGTCGGAGCCGCGCACGGATTTATGGAGCGCCGAGATCAGATTGTAGTGGCCGTCGGCCGACTTGTCGTAGATCGGCGCGCGGCGCTGCAAAATGTCCTGCAACTGCGCGGCGTTGAAGATCTCGCCGGCCCGCGCCGAGCGCCAGACTTCCTCGACCAGCGTCAGCGCGGCGCGGCCGTCGCCATCGGCCATGCGCGCAAGCGCGGCGCGCGCCTCCACGTCCAGCGGCAGCTTCTTGCCCTCGACCGCCTCGGCATGCGCGAACAGCTTTTCGATCGCGGCGGCGTCGAGCGAATGGAACACCAGCACGCGAGCGCGCGAGAGCAACGCCGCATTGAGCTCGAAGGACGGATTTTCGGTGGTGGCGCCGACCATGACCACGGTGCCGTCTTCCATCACCGGCAGGAAGGAATCCTGCTGCGCGCGGTTGAAACGGTGCACCTCGTCGACGAACAGCAGCGTGCCGCTGCCCATCTCACGGCGGGCGCGCGCGGCGTCAAAGGCCTTTTTCAGGTCAGCAACCCCGGAGAAGACCGCGGAGATCTGCTCGAAATGCAGGTCGGTGGCGTCTGCAAGCAGCCGAGCCACGGTGGTCTTGCCGGTGCCGGGCGGGCCCCAGAACACCAGCGAGCCGAGCGTGCGCGTCTCCAGCATGCGCGTCAGCGCGCCGTCGGGGCCGAGGATGTGGTCCTGGCCAACGACCTCCGACAGCGCACGCGGGCGCAGGCGGTCCGGCAGCGGATGCGGGGCATCGTGATCGAGCCCCGCCGCGGCAAACAGCGTTGGCGTCTCCTGTGGTCGCTTCGCGCTCATCCGCCGAGTGTGACGTTGATCTGCTGGCCGCCACGCACCAGCGTGATGCGCCAGAGCCGCGACGAGGCTCCCGCTACCTTCTCCAAATCGTTGGTCTTGTCGATCTTCTGGTTGTTGACGGAGAGGATGATGTCGCCCTTCTGGAAGCCGACACCGGCGGCCGTCGTGTCGTCGCCGATCTCGGTGATCACGACGCCCTCGGTGTCGGCATCGAGATGCAATTCGTCGGCGACCGCCGGCGTGATGGTCGAGATCTTCGCGCCCTGGAACGGCGAGCGCGCGGTGATCACGATCTCATTGCGGCCGGTGTCTGGCGCAGTCTCGAGCTGCACCGTGAGCTTGATCGGCTTGCCGGCGCGCTGCACGTCGAGCTGCGCAGTACCGCCGATCGGACGGGTGGCGAGGCGGTAGTCGAAGGCGTTGAGATCGTCGACCGCCTGCCCGTCGATCGCGACGATCAGGTCGGAGGCTTTCAGGCCGGCTTTCGCCGCAGGCCCATTCGGCACGACGCTCGCGACGAGCGCACCGGTCGGCGAGCGCAGGCCCAGGCTCTCCGCGATGTCGGGCGTCACCCCCTGGAGCCGCGCACCGAGCCACGGACGTTTCACCGCCTTGCCGCCGCTCTTGGCGGAAGCGACGACGACGCGCACCATGTTGGCCGGGATCGCGAAGCCGATGCCCTGCGAGCCGCCGGAGCGCGAATAGATCGCGGTATTGATGCCGGCGAGCTTGCCGTTCATGTCGACCAGCGCACCACCCGAATTTCCGGGATTGATCGCCGCATCGGTCTGGATGAAGAACTGATAGTCGGTGATGCCGACCTGCGTCCGTGCGAGTGCCGAGATGATGCCGTGGGTCACGGTCTGGCCGACGCCGAACGGATTGCCGATGGCGAGCACGACGTCGCCGACCATCAGCTCATCGGAATTGGTGAAATCGAGGGTGGGGAATTTCTCCTTGGTGTCCTTCAGGCGCAGCACCGCCAGATCGGTGCGGGAATCCTTCAGCAGGATCTCGGCCTCGAACTCCCGCTTGTCCGAGAGCGACACCTTCACCTGGTCGGCGCCCTCGATGACATGGACGTTGGTGACGACGAGGCCCAAGGGGTCGACGATGACGCCGGAGCCGAGCGAGCGCTGCATCTGCTCGGGCTGCTGGCCCGGCACGCCGAAGAAGCGGCGGAAAATCGGGTCGTCGAGCAGCGGATTGCGGTTCTGCACCACCTTGGCGGCATAGACGTTGACCACCGCCGGCTGCACCCGCTGCACGATCGGCGCATAGGACAGCTTGAGCTCCGCCGGGGACGACGGGACGCGACGGTCCTGAGCGACGGCGGGATCGAGACTGCCCAGAAGGGTCACGCAGCTTGCGGCAATAACGGTGGCACGGATCAATCGAAACATTCCTACCTCTCGGAAAAGACGCCGGAATATAGGCATGTTCGACCTTCAATAGAAGGGCGGCAGCCGCCAATATTCGTCCCCTTTCCTCCCCGCCCCGGCATGCAAGTCCCGCGAGGGGAGCGGCCATTTTGCCGCTTCCCGCGGGATTGGCATGACGCCCATCATCCTCCAGAGTGCAAGCTGGGCAGGATTCGGTTGATGCGAATTTACATCAGCGGGAACCGGGCTCGTGCGTGATATTCGTCGCGGGGCGGTCATCTGCCAATCGTACGATTCTTCGTGACGATGGGGACGCTGATCAGTAAGGGAGTGGATGACGTGAATAGGAAAAGATTCACAACCGCGGCGCTCGGCCTCGCCGGCGCGCTCGCGGCTTCGCAAGGCCACGCACAGACGGCGAGCAACAGCGATCAGGAGATCGCATTGTTGAAGCAGCAATTGAAGCTGCTCGAGCAGAAGCTCGATAAACTGCAAAATCAGACCGCGGCGAACACGGCGGCCACAGCGAAGGCCAAGGCCGAGGCGAAAGCCGAGGCGAGGACTGAAGCCAAGGCCGCGGTTGCCAACGCGCAAGCCGCCATTCCGGTCAAGGGTCCGGTGGCTCCATCCGGCGTGGTCGTGACCATGCCGAACAACCGGCCGACGATCTGCACCGCGGATGAACAGAACTGCGTCGCGATCACGAGCCGGGTGCACTGGGACGTCGGCGGCTACGACTACCGTCCCAACACCGCAGCGACGGTGCCGCAAAAGCTCGACAGCGGCGAAAATCTCCGCCGCGCACGCATCGGTGTGGTCGGCAAGTTCTTCGGCGACTGGAACTACGCGCTCATCTACGACTTCGGCGGCTCGTCCGACGGCTTCGGCGGCACTGCTCCGGGCTCGCTGCCCGGCGGCGGCACGTCCGGCGTCGAAAACGCCTATCTGAGCTACACCGGCTTGAAACCGTTCGGCGGCAAGATGGCGGTCGAAGCCGGCATCATGGACCTGGCCTGGACGCTCGACGAAGCGACCAGCTCCAACGACATCATGTTCATGGAGCGTGCTTCGGTCGGCGTCATCGCACAAAATATCGCGGCCGGTGACTTCCGTTCGGCCGCCGGCACCCGCTGGTGGAACGACCAGCTCTGGGTCGGCGCCTATGTCACCGGACCGACCACGGGCCAGATCCACTCTGCGTCCAGCGTCTCTCCGCCCGGGACCAGCGAGCAATATGGCGCCACCGCCCGCATTGCCGGCAATCCCATCAGCGGCAAGGACTACTCGTTTCATATCGGCGCCGATGCGGAGTGGCTGATCCAGCCGCCGCGCAATCTGGTGACGCAGGCGCAGACGCTCACACTCAGTGACCGGCCTGAGCTGCGGATCGATCCGACGTCGCTGATATCGACCGGTGCGATCGCCAACGTTTCCGGGGCGCAGGTCTACGGCGTCGAAGTGGCGGGGACTTATGGCCCGCTCATCGCGCAGGGCGAATACTACTGGTTCAATGTCGACCGCACAGCGAATACTGGCCTGCCGCCCTTCGGCGCGTCGAGCCTGAAATTCGATGGCGGCTACGCGCAGGTCGGCTACGTGCTTACCGGCGAGACGCATGCCTACAATCCGGCGACGGCCTCCTACGGCGGCGTCAAGCCGGCGAATCCGTTCTCACTCACCGGTGGCGGCTGGGGTGCCTGGGAAATCGCCGGACGCGTGAGCACGATGAACCTGAACGATCAGCTCGCAACTGCGGCCGGCATCGCGGGTGGACGGCAAACCATCTACACTGCCGCGTTGAACTGGTACGTCAACGGCAACATCCGCTTCATGCTGGACTACCTGCATGGCGACATCTCCAAGCAGGTGAGCTCAACCTCTGCGGTGAATGCGGGCTCGAAGTTCGACGCGATTGCGATGCGGACCCAGGTCGCGTTCTGATTCTCACTCGTCGTCCCGGGGCGCGCGAAGCGCGAGCCCGGGACCCATAACCACAGGCGACAGTTGTCGCGAAAGCCGCAACTAACAGTCCGTCAACAACTGCACCCTGTGGTTATGGGTCCCCGCCTGCGCGGGGACGACACTTAGAGTGTGGCGTTGGCCTCGTCACAAACGTGACGCTTCATCACGCCGCGCGCTTCGGCTTCTTCTCAACGACCGGCTCCGCTTCAGGTGCCGGCGCGCAGGAGAGCCGCTCCTGGTGGCTTTCACCCCAGGCTTTCAAGATGTCGATCACCGGCCGAAGGCTCTCGCCGAGCTCGGAGAGACAATATTCAACCCGCGGCGGCACTTCCGCGTAGACCTTGCGGATGATGAGCTTGTCCTCCTCCAGCGCGCGAAGCTGTTTTGTCAGCATGCGCTGGGTGATGCCCGGCATCAGGCGGCGCAATTCGCCGAAGCGCTGCGTGCCGCCCTGGAGGTGATAGAGGATCACGCCCTTCCATTTGCCGTCGATCAGGTCCAGCGTGGCCTCGACCGAGCAGCCGGGACGCCGAGCGAAATTGCGCCGTTTCATGCGTGTTCCCCAATAGTATCCAAACAGGGACTATATCCCCGTTTTTACAGTACTTGCAAAATCGGAGCTACCCCGACACTTAACCCGGCGATCTCACCATCTGAGGGAGACTTGAGACATGAAGGCCGTCGGCTACAAAAAATCGCTTCCGATCGAGGAACAGGATTCCCTGATCGATTTCGAAACCGCAAGGCCGGAGCCGAAGGGGCGCGACATCCGCGTCGCGGTCAAGGCGATCTCGGCCAATCCGGTCGACTACAAGGTGCGCAAGCGGGCCGCCCCGCCCGAAGGCGAGGTCAAGATTTTGGGCTATGACGCGGCCGGCGTGGTCGATGCGGTCGGGCCCGATGTCACGCTGTTCAAGCCGGGCGATGAGGTGTTTTACGCGGGCTCGATCCTGCGCCAAGGCACCAATGCCGAATTCCATCTGGTCGACGAGCGCATCGTCGGCCGCAAGCCAAGATCGCTCTCGTTCGCGCAGGCCGCCGCGCTTCCCCTCACCTCCATCACCGCCTGGGAGTTGCTGTTCGATCGGCTTGGCGCCGTGCCCGGCAAGAGCGTCGATCCGCGCACGCTCCTGATCACGGGCGGCGCCGGCGGCGTCGGTTCGATCCTGATCCAGCTTGCGCGCCGTCTCACCGGCCTCACGGTGCTTGCGACCGCGACGCGGCCGGAATCGCAGAAATGGTGCCTCGATCTCGGCGCGCATGCAGTGATCGATCACGGCAAGCCGATGAAGGAGCAGATCGAAAAGCTCAAGCTGCCGCCGGTCGCGCTGGTGGCGAGCCTCACCTTCACCGACCAGCATTACAAGGCGATCGCGGACCTCATGGCGCCGCAGGGCAGGTTCGGCCTGATCGACGATCCCCCGGAATTCACCGTAAGCGTATTCAAGGGCAAGGCGATCTCGCTGCACTGGGAATCGATGTTCACGCGTTCCTCGTTCCAGACGCCTGACATGATCGCGCAGCATCACTTGCTCAATGACGTCGCCGACCTCATCGACAAGGGGGTGCTGCGCACCACGCTCGATCAGACCTTTGGCACGATCAATGCGACGAACCTCAAGCGCACGCACGCGCTGCTGGAGAGCGGCAAGTCGCGCGGCAAGATCGTGCTGGAGGGGTGGTAGTCACTGCGTCGCCTTTAGGGTGGGTTAGCCCTGCGGCTGCGCGAAGCGCAGTCCGCTAGGCGTAACCCACCGACTTCTCTCAACATTGATGGAGAAGAGGTGGGTTACGCTACGCTAACCCACCCTACGATTTCGGCGCTCTACGCCGGCACCACGCCCTCGACAAACATCAGCCGCCGCTCCAGCGCGGTCCGCCGCAGCTTCAGCGCCTCGGCATATTCGGCTGAGGCATACCATTCGCGCAGGCGCGCCATCGAGGGGAATTCGACGATGATGATGGTCCTGGCCCGCGGACTGCCCTCCACCACGTCTGCGGCGCCGCCGCGCGCGAGGTAGCGGCCGCCATATTGCGCGATCGTCTTTGCGGCAAGCGTGCGATAGGCCTCCATCGCGCTTTGATCGCGGACCTCGACCTCGGAGATGACATAGGCCGGCATGCGCGCACCTCTTGCTCGAGCATGATCTCCGCGCAAACGCGTTCCGCGTTTGTCGCGAGGGAAAACCGCTGCGCACCTTTCCGATCTACGCGATGGTGTTGACGATGCCGCCCTCGGCGCGCAGCGCGGCGCCGTTGGTGGCTGAGGATTGCGTGGAGGCGAGGAAGATCACCATGTTGGCGATCTCATCGACGCTGGCGAAGCGCTGCAGCAGCGACGTCGGGCGATGCTGCTTGACGAAATTGGCGGCCGCCTCATCCACGGACTGACCATTCTGCTCGGCGAGATCCTTCACAAAAGCCTCGACGCCTTCCGACATCGTCGGGCCCGGCAGCACGGAATTGACGGTGACGCCGGTGCCGCGGGTGAGTAGCGCGAGCCCGCGCGCGACCGAGAGTTGCGCGGTCTTGGTCATGCCGTAGTGGATCATCTCGACGGGGATATTGAGTGCCGATTCCGAGGAGATGAAGACGATGCGGCCCCAATTGCGCTTCAGCATACCCGGGAAATACGCACGCGAGAGCCGTACACCGCTCATCACGTTGACCTCGAAGAAACGGGACCAGTCCTCGTCGGGGATATCGACAAACTCCTTCGGCTCGAAGATGCCGGCATTGTTGATGAGGATGTCGACGTCCGGCAGCGCTGCAACGAGCGTCTTGCAGCCTGCCGCCGTCGAGACGTCGGCGGCAATGCCGCGCACCTGACTGCCCGCCCCTTCCAGCTTGCGGACGGCGGCATCGACCTTGTCTCGACTACGCCCGTTGATGACGACGCTGGCACCGGTCGCTGCAAGGCCTTTGGCGATGGCGTGGCCGATGCCGGCGGTCGAGCCGGTGACGAGGGCAGTCTTTCCGGAAAGGTCGATCTTCATGCGATATCTCCATTGATGTCGATGGAGATATCGGGCGTGGTCGATGGCGCTGCAATCGGCGCTCACCCACGCGTGAGGGCGACATGCCCCCGTCGAGCTTCGTAGGGTGGGCAAAGCGAAGCGTGCCCACCACTTTGCGTGCCGCAGCAGAAGTGGTGGGCACGGCGCAGCGCGCCTTTGCCCCTGTCTCTTATACACATCCCCTGGCGGTCCTTGTAGCGGGTCGCGAGCGTGTCGAAGAGCTTCTTGACCATGTCGACGTCGCGCAACTCCGCGATCGCCTGACGACGGAGCGAGAGGCCGCCCTTCTTGCCGAGGGTGACGAGCTTCTCGACGATCGGACGGAGCTCCTTGGCCTTCGGCAGCGTGGTGACGATCTGCTCGTGCTTGATGAGCGAAGCCGCCATGTTGGCGAACATCGCCTTGCGGTGCTCGGCCGTGCGGTTGAGCTTCCGATGAACCTTGCCGTGACGCATGTGACTATTCCTTACGTTTTGAACTGCCGCGACGGTTCGTCGGACATGTTACTCAGGTGGGCTTCCTGCGTTCGCCCGCAAAAGCGTTCAAGAACGCCTTTGCTTCCTTCTTTGAGCATGATCCGGAAAACCGCTTCGCACTTTTCCGGGATCACGCAAAAAAATCGTGGCGGGAAGTCTCCGGCCACGACGGTGAAATCGGATCAGTAATGATCCTCGAAGCGCTTGGCGAGCTCGTCGATGTTCTCCGGCGGCCAGCCCGGCACTTCCATGCCGAGGTGCAGACCCATCTGGGCCAGCACTTCCTTGATCTCGTTCAGCGACTTACGGCCGAAGTTCGGGGTGCGGAGCATTTCCGCTTCGCTCTTCTGCACGAGGTCACCGATGTAGACGATGTTGTCGTTCTTCAGGCAGTTGGCCGAACGCACCGACAGCTCGAGCTCGTCCACCTTCTTGAGGAAGGCCGGGTTGAAGGCGAGGTCCGGGATGATCTCCTGGGCGACTTCCTTGCGCGGCTCTTCGAAGTTGACGAACACGTTGAGCTGATCCTGGAGGATGCGCGCAGCGTAGGCCACCGAGTCATCCGGCGTGATCGCGCCGTTGGTCTCGATCGTCATGGTCAGCTTGTCGTAGTCGAGGATCTGGCCCTCACGGGTGTTCTCGACCTTGTAGGAGACCTTGCGGACCGGCGAGTAGAGGCTGTCGACCGGGATCAGGCCGATCGGCGCGTCCTCGGGCCGGTTGCGCTCGGCGGGCACATAGCCCTTGCCGGTCGAGACCGTGAACTCCATGCGGATCTCGGCGCCCTCGTCGAGGGTGCAGATCTGGAGGTCCGGGTTGAGCACGGTGACGTCGCCGACGGTCTGGATGTCGCCGGCGGTGACGACGCCCGGACCCTGCTTCTTCACGACCATGCGCTTGGGGCCTTCGCCCTGCATCTTGATCGAGATGTCCTTGATGTTCAGCACGATGTCGGTGACGTCCTCACGGACGCCCGCGATCGAGGAGAACTCGTGCAGCACGCCGTCGATGTGCACCGACTGCACGGCGGCGCCCTGAAGCGAAGACAACAGGATGCGGCGCAGCGCGTTGCCGAGCGTCTGGCCGAAGCCACGCTCGAGCGGCTCGGCGACGATGGTCGCAAAGCGGGCCGGATCGCTACCCGGGGAAACCTGGAGCTTGTTCGGCCGAATCAGTTCTTGCCAATTTTTCTGGATCGTCACTGTTTCACCCATACAGGCCAGTCAGTCTGCCATTGCGGACACTGGCGTTGGAGAAAGGCCGCAAGTCGCGCTTGCGGCTTCGCAAAGCAAAGTCATCGCGGACGACGACGGCGCCCGCGACCTCGTATCAAACGCGCCGACGCTTGCGCGGGCGGCAACCATTGTGCGGGATCGTGGTCACGTCGCGGATCGAGGTGACGGTGAATCCCGCAGCCTGCAACGCGCGGAGCGCCGACTCGCGGCCCGAACCGGGACCGGCGACCTCGACTTCCAGCGTGCGCATGCCGTGCTCCTGCGCCTTCTTGGAAACGTCCTCCGCAGCAACCTGCGCTGCATACGGGGTCGACTTACGGGACCCCTTGAAACCCATCGTGCCAGCCGACGACCAGGCGATCGTGTTGCCCTGCGCATCGGTGATGGTGATCGTCGTGTTGTTGAACGACGAGTTCACGTGCGCCACGCCGGAGGCGATGTTCTTGCGCTCACGACGGCGAACGCGGGTGGCTTCCTTGCCCATTGAGTACCTTTCCTGGAGATCTCAAACGCCGCCGTAATACCAGCGGCTACACCTGTGGAACGAAAGGCGCGTGGCGAGCGGGTCATCCCCTCTTCGCCACACGCCGCGACTGAATTCGAAAACTTACTTCTTCTTGCCGGCGATCGCCTTGGCCGGACCCTTGCGCGTACGCGCATTGGTATGGGTGCGCTGACCGCGCACCGGCAGTCCGCGACGATGACGCAGGCCGCGATAGCAGCCGAGGTCCATCAGACGCTTGATGTTGATGCCGACCTCGCGACGCAGATCGCCCTCGACGAGAAAGTCGCGGTCGATGACCTCGCGGATCTGGAGCACTTCCTGGTCGCTCAGCTGATTGACGCGACGATCCTCGGGGATCTTCACCTTCTCCATGATGTCACCGGCGATCTTGGGGCCGATGCCATGGATGTACTGCAGCGCGATCAGCACGCGCTTGTTGGTGGGAATGTTTACGCCGGCAATACGGGCCACGGCCTTCTCTCCTGTTGCCAATCCCTCGTCAGGAATCGGGCTTTAAGTGCTTGCTTTCTCGGGCAGGTGTTCACAAACGCGAACACGACGCCCACCCCCGGTCTTCCTGGGGCCCGGCATCGTCTGAAACTATCCGACTTGGATGCGGGGCTTATTAAGGGATTCCGGGGGGTTTCGTCAACCGCTGCTAGCGCTTAGCTCGCTTTTTCGTGACCTTTTTTAGACCCTTCTTCGGACCTTTTTTGACGGTCTTTTTAACGGTCTTCTTGGCGGTCTTTTTTGCGGCTTTCTTGGCGCCTTTGGCGACCTTCTTGGCGGACTTGGTGGCCTTTTTGGCCGTTTTCGCGGGTTTCTTGGCCTTTTTGGCTGCCTTCCTGGCTGAAGCCGCCTTGACCGCAGGCTTAGCGGCAGTCTTGGCCGCAGTCTTGGCATGGGCGGTCTTGGCGTGGGTTTTGGGCTCGATCGCCCCCAGCGCCAGCAGAAGGCGGTGGACGGCACGGGTGACCTCCTCGATGGTCATCATGCCATCGACGGTCGAGAGCTTGCGCCGCTCGGAATAGTAGTGAATCAGCGGTTCCGTCTGGCTGCGGTAGCTGGCGAGCCGCTTGGTCAACACCTCCGGGGTGTCGTCGACCCTGACCTCTTCGCCGCGTTCGCGCATCTGGGCAACGCGGGTCTCGACGCGGTCGAGCAGCGCGCTCTCGTTGACCCTGAGCTCGATGACGCCGTCGAGCTTGAGGTGCCTGTGCTTCAACAGCTCGTCCAGCGCCTCGGCCTGCGGCACGGTGCGCGGGAAGCCGTCCAGGATGAAGCCCTTCTTGGCATCGGGCTGCTCGATCCGGTCGGCGATGATTCCGACCACGACATCGTCGGGCACGAGGCCGCCGCTCGCCATGATCTCCTTCGCCCTCAGCCCGACCGGCGTTCCCGCCGCAACCGCAGCGCGAAGCATCTCACCGGTCGAGAGCTGCACGATGCCATAGCGCTCGATCAGCCGTTGCGCCTGGGTCCCCTTGCCTGACCCCGGCGGTCCCAGAAGGATAATTCTCATTGGCGTTCGCCCCCGGATCGGTGAGCGATAAATCGCGCACCTGTGTTTGAAGATCGAGAATAGTGCAAACCACAATCAGCGCCGCACCACTACCCATAATGACACGGCGTCGCCTTGCCGCAAGCGACGAAGGCTTTGGGAATCGGTCTGCACGGTCAGGTAGACGGCTCAAGCCGCCCCCGTCAACGCTACCAACGGAATGATGCGCGTTCCAAACGGGTAGCAGCGCACCGATCGCAACGCGGACCGGGACCGCAAGTCCGAACTTACCTGTTGCGGCGGCCCCGCAGCTTCGACTTCCGGATCAGCCCTTCGTACTGATGGGCGAGCAGATATCCCTGAACCTGCGCCACCGTGTCCATGGTGACACTGACCACGATCAACAGCGAGGTGCCACCAAAGTAGAAGGGCACCGAGGCGTAGGAAATCAGAATTTCCGGGATCAAGCAGACGATCGCGAGGTAAATCGCGCCGATCACGGTGATGCGCGACAGCACGTAGTCGATGTATTCGGCGGTGCGCTCGCCGGGACGGATGCCCGGGATGAAGCCGCCATGCTTCTTCAGGTTGTCCGCGGTCTCGGTCGGGTTGAACACGATCGCGGTGTAGAAAAACGCGAAGAACACGATCAGCGCGAGATACAGGATCAGGAACAGCGGCCGGCCGTGGCCGAGCTGCGTCGTGAGCCACTGGAACCATTCCGGTCCCTTGCCCGCGTTGAAGTTCGCAACCGTCGTCGGCAGCAGGAGCAGCGAGGACGCGAAGATCGGCGGAATGACGCCCGAGGTGTTGAGCTTGAGCGGCAGATGCGAGGACTGGCCCTCGAACATCTTGTTGCCGACCTGGCGCTTCGGATACTGGATCAGGAGGCGACGCTGCGCGCGCTCCATGAACACGATGAAGGCGATCACGGCGACCGCCATGATGATGACGATCAGGATCAGGCCGGTGGACATTGCGCCCTGACGGCCGAGCTCGAGCATGTTGGCGAGCGCCGAGGGCAGCTCGGCGACGATGCCGGAGAGAATGATCAGCGAGATACCGTTGCCGATGCCGCGCGAGGTCACCTGCTCGCCCAGCCACATCAGGAACATGGTGCCGCCGGTGAGCGTGATCGCGGTGGAGAGGCGGAAGAACAGGCCGGGGTCGCTGACGACGTTGCCGGCGCCTTCGAGACCGACCGCAATGCCATAGGACTGGAACGCGGCCAGGATCACGGTGAGGTAGCGGGTGTACTGGTTCAGCGTCTTGCGGCCCGCCTCGCCTTCCTTCTTCAGCGCCTCGAGCTGCGGCGAGACGGTGGTAAGGAGCTGGATGATGATCGAGGCCGAGATGTACGGCATGATGTTCAACGCGAAGATCGCCATGCGGTGGATGCCGCCGCCGGCGAACATGTTGAACATGCCGAGGATGCCACCCGCCTGCGAGCGGAACACCTGCTCCCAGATGTTGGGATCGATGCCGGGCAGCGGGATGTAGGTGCCGAGCCGATAAACGAGCAGCGCACCCAGGGTGAACCAGATGCGCTTCTTCAGTTCGTCGGCCTTGGCAAGCGCGCCGAAATTGAGGTTGGCTGCCAGTTGTTCCGCTGCTGAGACCATGTTGGGCTTTCTCCCGCCGCCTACTGCGCCGTCATGCCCGCGGCCGGGCTACTTGGGCGGACGCCGGACATTATCTGGTGCACGGCTTCGATAAGTCCATCGTCCCGCATGCGTAAAGGCCCGCGAGCCGCGGGCCAATGACGCAGATGTTACGCCGCCTCGCCTTCTTCGGCGGCAGGCGCGAGGATCTTCACCGAGCCGCCGGCCTTCTCGACCGCCGCGATCGCGGACTTCGAGGCGCCGTGCACTTCGATGTTGAGCTTGGCCTTGAGCTCGCCGCGGCCGAGCAGCCGGACGCCGGCCTTGGCGCGCCGCAGCACGCCGGCCTTCACCAGCGCTTCGGCGTTCACCACGCTGCCGGTGTCGAGCTTCTTGGCATCGACGGCGTCCTGGAGCCGGTCGAGATTGATCTCGGCGAACTCGACGCGGAAGATGTTGTTGAAGCCGCGCTTGGGCAGACGGCGATGCATCGGCATCTGGCCGCCTTCAAAACCCTTGATGCGCACGCCCGAACGCGCGGTCTGGCCCTTGCCACCGCGGCCGGACTGCTTGCCCTTGCCCGAACCGATGCCGCGGCCGACGCGCATGCGCTTCTTGCGCGAGCCGGGGTTGTCGGCGATATCGCTGAGCTTCATCGCCCTTCTCCTTGTTTCTTGCGCATGATCTTGCCCGAAAACCGGTATTCGCGTTCCGGGATCATGCGCCCTTGCTTACTTCCCGTCGACGATACGGACGAGATGGTGAACCTTCTCGATCATGCCGCGAACCGCCGGGGTGTCCGGCAGTTCGGCGACGCGGCCGATCTTGTTGAGCTTGAGCCCGATCAGCGTCGAGCGCTGCGAGTGATGGCGGCGGATCGCGCTGCCGATCTGCTCGATCTTGATCGTCTTGGCGGCCTTGGCCATTTTTTAAAACTCCGAAAAGCTTCCGTTAGTCGGCAGCCGCCTCGGCATCGCCGCCGATACGACGGGACTGCAGGGTGGACACCTTGATGTTGCGGCGGGCAGCGACAGAGCGCGGCGAATCCTGGTGCTTCAGCGCGTCGAAGGTCGCGCGCACCATGTTGTAGGGGTTCGACGAGCCGATCGACTTGGCCACCACGTCCTGGACGCCAAGCGTCTCGAACACGGCGCGCATCGGACCGCCGGCGATGATGCCGGTACCGGCCGGGGCGGCACGCAGGTAGACACGGCCTGCGCCGTGACGGCCGGCGATGTCGTGATGGAGCGTGCGGCCCTCGCGCAGCGACACGCGGGTCAGGTTGCGCTTGGCGGACTCGGTCGCCTTCCGGATCGCCTCAGGCACTTCGCGCGCCTTGCCGTGACCGAAGCCGGCACGGCCCTTCTGGTCGCCAATCACGACCAGCGCTGCGAAGCCGAAGCGCTTGCCGCCCTTGACGACCTTGGCCACGCGGTTGATGTGGACCAGCTTGTCGACGAACTCGCTGTCGCGCTCCTCGCGCTCCTTGCGTTCACGTCCGCCGCGGTGTTCGCGTTCACCTGCCATGGTTTTTCCAATCCTTCAGAGGCTTACGCCTCAATCCTCAAATTCTGTTAGAAGTTCAGCCCGCTCTCACGCGCAGCATCGGCAAGAGCCTTGACGCGCCCGTGATAGAGATAGCTGCCGCGATCGAACACGACTTCCTTGACGCCCTTCTCCGCGGCGCGCTCGGCGAGCAGCTTGCCCACCGCCTTCGCCGCATCGATGTCGGCGCCGGTCTTGCCACCATCGCGCATCGACTTTTCGAGCGACGAGGCGGAGGCCAGCGTCTCGCCCTTCTGGTCGTCGATGACCTGGGCGTAGATGTGCTTGGACGAGCGGAACACCGACAGGCGCGGACGGCCGCCACCGGAGCGGCGCAGCTTCAGCCGCACACTCCGCTTGCGCCGGGCATTCGTAACCTTGGCTTTCGACATGACCGGCTCCGTTACTTCTTCTTGCCTTCCTTGCGGAAGATGAATTCGCCAACATACTTCACGCCCTTGCCCTTGTAGGGCTCCGGCGGGCGATAGGCGCGGATCTCGGCCGCGACCTGGCCGACGCGCTGGATGTCGCTGCCCGTCACCGTGATCTCGGTCGGCTTCGGCACGGCGATCGTGATCCCATCCGGGATCGGATAGATCACGTCGTGGCTGTAGCCGAGCGCGAGCTGCAGGTTCTTGCCCTGCATCGCGGCGCGGTAACCGACGCCGGTGATCTCGAGCTTCTTTTCGAAGCCCTTGGTGACGCCTTCGACCAGATTCGCGACCTGGGCGCGAGCGGTGCCGTAAAGCGCCCGCGCGCGGTTGGTCTCGGCCCGCGGCTTGACCTTGACCTGGCCGTTCTCGAGCTTCACCTCGACGTCGTCATGGACGACGAACTGAAGCTGGCCCTTCGGCCCCTTCATCTTGACGGTCTGACCGTCGACGGTCGCGGTAACGCCCGACGGCACCGCCACAGGCCTTTTGCCAACACGTGACATGGATCAAAAATCCTTCTCAGAACACCGTGAAGAGAACTTCACCGCCCACATTCGCGTCGCGCGCGCTGTGGTCGGCCATGATCCCCTTCGGCGTCGACAACACCGAAATGCCGAGCCCGTTGTTGACCCGCGGCAAAGCCTTCACCGAGGCGTAGACGCGACGCCCGGGCTTGGAGACCCGCTCGATCTCGCGGATGACGGGCTCGCCGTCGAAATACTTCAGCTCGATCTCGATCTCGCTGCGGCCCGAGGAATGCTCGACCGTGGCGTAGCCGCGGATGTAGCCCTCGCTCTTCAGCACCTCGAGCACGTTCTCGCGCATCTTCGAGCCAGGCGTGGAGACCTTGGTCTTGGAGCGCATCTGCGCATTGCGGATGCGGGTGATCAGATCGCTGATTGGATCGTGCGTAGACATCTAAACGACCCTCCTTACCAGCTCGACTTCACGAGGCCCGGGACCATGCCCTTGGAGCCAAGTTCACGAAGCGCGATACGGGACAGCTTGTTCTTGCGATAGTTCGAGCGCGGGCGGCCCGACAGCTCGCAACGCAGGCGGATGCGGGTCGCCGACGAGTTGCGCGGCATTTCCGCCAACTTCAACGTCGCAGCGAAGCGCTCCTCCATCGGGAGCTTCTTGTCGGCGATGATCGCCTTCAACCGCTCGCGCTTGGCGGCGGCGTTCTTCACCATCCGCTTGCGCCGGTTGTTCTTCTCGATTGAACTCTTCTTTGCCATGCTTGGCTCCTGGGTATCCGCGTTTGAGAGGCTTTAGGTCAGCATCTCACTGCCGGAACGGGAAATTGAAAGCGGTCAACAAGGCCCTCGCCTCTTCGTCGGTCTTGGCCGTGGTGCAGACGGTGATGTCCATGCCGCGGGCTTCCGTGACCTTGTCGAAGTCGATCTCGGGGAAAATGATGTGCTCCTTGATGCCGAGCGAGTAGTTGCCGCGGCCGTCGAAGCTCTTCGGGTTCAGGCCGCGGAAGTCGCGGACGCGCGGCAGCGCGACCGTCACCAGGCGATCGATGAACTCGTACATGCGGGCCTTGCGCAGCGTGACCTTGCAGCCGATCGGCTGGTTCTCACGCAGCTTGAAGGTCGCGATCGCGATACGCGAATAGGTCACGATCGCCTTCTGGCCGGCGATCTGGGTCAATTCGGCGGCCGCGGTCTCGGCCTTCTTGCGGTCGTTGACGGAATCGCCAACGCCCATGTTCAGCACGACCTTGTCCAGCCGCGGAACCTGCATGACGTTCTCGTAACCGAACTTCTCGGTCATCGCCGTGCGGATCTTCGCGTCGTATTCCGCGCGCAAGCGCGGGGTGTAAGCAGTCTCAGCCATCGATCTCAGCTCCCGAGCTCTTGGCGATGCGAACCTTCTTGCCGTCCGCCTGAATCTTGAATCCGACGCGCGTCGGCTTTCCGTCCTTGCCGAGATACGCGATATTGGACAGTTGGATCGGCGCCTCTTTCGAGATGATGCCGCCCTCCTGGTTCTGGGTCTGCTTCTGGTGGCGCTTCACCATGTTGATGCCGCGCACCAGAGCCGTGCCGGCGTCCGGACGCACCTCAAACACCTCGCCGGTGCGGCCCTTGTCGCGGCCGGTCAGCACGACGACCTTGTCGCCCTTGCGGATCTTCGCAGCCATCACAGCACCTCCGGCGCGAGCGAAATGATCTTCATGTGGTTCTTGGCGCGCAGCTCGCGCGGCACGGGCCCGAAGATACGGGTTCCGACCGGCTCGGCCTGATTGTTGATCAGGACGGCGGCGTTGCGGTCGAAGCGGATGACCGACCCGTCGGGGCGGCGGATGTCCTTGCGGACTCGCACCACGACGGCCTTCATCACGTCGCCCTTCTTCACCTTGCCACGCGGAATCGCTTCCTTGATCGACACGACAATGATGTCGCCGATGGTGGCGTAGCGGCGCTTGGAGCCTCCGAGCACCTTGATACACATGACACGGCGTGCGCCAGAATTGTCGGCCACGTCGAGGTTGGTCTGCATCTGAATCATTGATGCACCTCGTCCTCTTTCTCTTTTGCGCCAGCCTGGCCAGCGCTCAACATTTCCCTGAAGTCAACCGGCTAAGTGCCGGCAGCTCAGGCGCTTTTCTTGTGTTCGCCCCGGATCACGACCCAGCGCTTCAACTTCGAAATCGGCTTCGATTCCTCGATCCACACCACGTCGCCCGGCTTGAACTGGTTGCTCTCGTCGTGCGCGTGATAGTTCTTCGAACGGCGGATCGTCTTCTTGTAGATCGGGTGCGTGAAGCGGCGATCGACGCGCACCACGATGGTCTTGGCTTGCTTGTCGCTGACGACCACGCCCTGCAAAGTACGTTTCGGCATCTTCGTAAGCCTCTTACTTCTTCTTCGCGCGCTGCTGCGCGGCGACGGTCTTGATCCGGGCGATGTCACGGCGGGCCTCGCGCAGGCGCGAGGTGTTCTCGAGCTGCCCGGTGGCACGCTGGAAGCGCAGGTTGAAGCGCTCCTTCTTCAGGTTCAGGACGGCGTCATCCTGCTGGTCGGGGCTCATCGCGCGGATGTCTTCGATCTTCATCTGGGCCATGGCCATTACTCCGCAATGCGCTCGACGAAGCGCGTCTTGATCGGCAGCTTGGCAGCAGCCAAGGTCAGCGCCTCGCGCGCGGTCTGGTTGTTGACGCCGTCGATCTCGAACAGCACCCGGCCCGGCTTGACGCGGACGACCCACAATTCCGGCGAGCCCTTGCCGGAGCCCATGCGGACTTCGGCCGGCTTCTTCGACACCGGAACGTCGGGAAACACGCGGATCCAGACGCGGCCGGCGCGCTTCATGTGGCGGGTCAGCGCGCGGCGGGCGGCCTCGATCTGGCGCGCAGTGACGCGCTCAGGCTCGGTCGCTTTCAGGCCGAACTGGCCGAACGCCAACGTCGCGCCCGAAGACGCAACGCCGTGGATGCGGCCCTTATGCGCCTTCCGGAACTTCGTTTTCTTAGGTTGCATCATGGCTTTAAGCCCTCAAATTCCTGTGCTGGCTCAGGCTGCAGCGTCGCGACGCTGCCGGCCGCCACCGCTGCCACTACCCTCGCCTTCGGCCATTCTCTTGTCCTGGGCCATCGGATCGTGCTCGAGGATCTCGCCCTTGAAGATCCAGACCTTGACGCCGCAGGTGCCGAAGGTCGTGAACGCGGTCGCGACGCCGTAGTCGATGTCGGCGCGCAGCGTGTGCAGCGGCACGCGACCCTCGCGGTACCACTCCATGCGCGCGATTTCCGCACCGCCCAGACGACCCGAGCAGTTGATGCGGATGCCTTCCGCGCCGAGACGCATCGCCGACTGCACGGCGCGCTTCATGGCGCGGCGGAACGCAACGCGGCGCTCGAGCTGCTGCGCGATCGATTCGGCGACCAGCGTCGCATCGAGCTCGGGCTTGCGGATCTCGACGATGTTGATCACGACGTCCGACGAGGTGATGTCGGCCACCTTCTTGCGCAGCTTGTCGATGTCGGCGCCCTTCTTGCCGATCACCACGCCCGGACGAGCCGAGTGGATGGTGACGCGGCACTTCTTGTGCGGACGCTCGATCACGATGCGCGCGACCGCCGCCTGCTTGAGCTCCTTGTGCAGGATCTCGCGGATCTTGACGTCCTCGTGCAGCAGCTTGCCGTATTCCTGCTTGCCGGCGAACCAGCGGGAATCCCAGGTCCGGTTGATGCCGAGACGCAGACCGATCGGATTGATCTTTTGACCCATCGTTTTCTCCTCGCGTCCCTTAGGCGGCCGCTTCGGCTTCGACCTGACGAACGATGATCGTCAGCTGCGAAAATGGTTTGTAGACGCGACCCGAGCGACCACGGCCGCGGGCAGCAAAGCGCTTCATCACGAGCCCGTTGCCGACGAAGGCCTGCGCCACGACGAGATCGTCGACGTCGAGGTCGTGATTGTTCTCGGCGTTGGCGATAGCCGATTCCAGGCACTTCTTCACGTCGACAGCGATCCGCTTGCGCGAGAACTGCAAATCGGCGAGCGCAGCAGCCGCCTTACGGCCGCGAATGAGCTGGGCCACCAGGTTGAGCTTCTGCGGGCTCACCCGCAGCATCCGGGCGACCGCCTTGGCCTCGTTGTCGGCGAGGCTCCGTTCGCGCTTAGGTTTGCTCATGACTTAATCCTCAAGCCTTCTTGGCTTTCTTGTCGCCGGAGTGGCCATGGAAGGTCCGGGTCGGCGAGAACTCGCCGAACTTGTGACCGACCATTTCCTCGTTGACCGCCACCGGCACGTGCTTCTGACCGTTGTAGACGCCGAAGGTCAGGCCGACGAACTGCGGCAGGATGGTCGAGCGACGGCTCCAGATCTTGATGACGTCGTGACGGCCGGACGCACGCGCCGCATCTGCCTTCTTGAGCAGCGACGCCTCGACGAACGGGCCTTTCCAGACTGAACGAACCATGTCCGGCGTTCCTTACTTCTTCCGCTTGTGGCGGCTTAGGAGAATGAATTTGTTGGTCGACTTGTTGGTGCGGGTCTTCTTGCCCTTGGTCGGCTTGCCCCACGGGGTGACCGGGTGGCGACCGCCCGAGGTACGACCTTCACCACCGCCGTGCGGATGGTCGATCGGGTTCATCGCGACACCGCGGTTGTGCGGGCGACGGCCCATCCAACGCTTGCGGCCGGCCTTGCCGATCGAGGTGTTCATGTGATCCGGGTTCGACACCGCGCCGATCGTGCCGCGGCAGCGGCCATGCACCAGGCGCTGCTCGCCCGAGTTCAGGCGGATGATCACGTAGTCCTGGTCACGACCGACGAGCTGGGCATATGTGCCGGCCGAACGCGCGAGCTGGCCACCCTTGCCGATCTTGGTCTCGATGTTGTGGATGATCGTGCCGACCGGCATGTTACCGAGCGGCATGACGTTGCCCGGCTTCACGTCGACATAGTTGCCGGCAATGATGGTGTCACCCACGGCGAGGCGCTGCGGCGCCAGGATGTAGGCCTGCTCGCCGTCCTGATACTTGATCAGGGCGATGAAGCCGGTGCGGTTCGGATCGTACTCCAGCCGCTCGACGGTGGCGGGAACGTCCACCTTCTCGCGCTTGAAGTCCACGGTGCGCAGCGTCTGCTTGTGACCGCCGCCGCGGAAACGCACGGTGATGCGGCCGGTGTTGTTGCGGCCGCCCGAAGACTTCTTGCCTTCGGTGAGCGCCTTGACCGGCTTGCCCTTGTAGAGGGCCGAACGATCGACCATCACCAGCTGGCGCTGGCCTGGCGTCGTGGGGTTGAATGTCTTCAGTGCCATCGTCGTAGGACCTTACAGACCGGTGGTCACGTCGATCCGGTGGCCCTCTTCGAGGGTCACGATCGCGCGCTTGGTGTTCGACTGCGAACCGAGATTGCCGCGGAAGGCCTTGACCTTGCCCTTGCGGACCAGCGTGTTGACGCTCTTCACCTTGACGTCGAACAGCTTCTCGATCGCTTCCTTGATCTGCGGCTTGGTTGCCTTGGCGGCCACCTTGAACAGAACCTTGTTGTGCTCAGAAGCAATCGTCGCCTTTTCGGTCACGACCGGCGACAGGATCACGTCGTAGTGGCGAGCCTCGATGTTCTTCGTCATTTGAAGCGCGCCTCCAGCGCATCGATGGCGGCCTTGGTCAGAACGAGCTTCTGACGGCGCAGGATGTCGTAGACGTTGATGCCCTGGATCGGCAGCACGTCCATGTTCGGGATGTTGCGTGCCGCCGCGGCGAAGCCCTGATTGAGCTCGGCACCGTCGATGATCAGCGCGTTGGTCAGGCCCAGCCCCGAGAAGTGACCGAGCAGCGCCTTGGTCTTGGCAGCCTCGAGCGCGGCCTTCTCGATCACGACGAGATCACCGTCCTTGGCCTTGGCCGACAGCGCATGCTTCAGCGCGAGCGCACGGACCTTCTTCGGCAGATCGGAGGCGTGCGAGCGCACCACCGGACCGAAGGCACGGCCGCCGCCACGGAACTGCGGCACGCGGGCCGAGCCGTGACGAGCACCACCGGTGCCCTTCTGCTTGTACATCTTCTTGCCGGTGCGCCAGATCTCGGCGCGGCCCTTGGCCTTGTGGGTGCCGGCCTGACGCTTGTCGAGCTGCCACTTCACGCAGCGCGCAATGATGTCCTCGCGCGGCTCGAGGCCGAAAATAGCGTCGGAGAGCTGGACCGAGCCGGCTTCCTTGCCCTCAAGGGTCGTGACTTTCAGTTCCATCTCACGCACCCTCCTGCTGGGCCGCAGCCTCGGCTTCGCCGCCGGCAACCTTGAACTTGCCGGGCTTCGGAGCTTCCTTCGGCAGCGGCTTCTTGACGGCGTCGCGCACGCGGATCCAGCCGCCCTTGGAGCCGGGAACGGCGCCTTCGACGAGGATCAGGCCGCGCTCGACATCGGTCTGGACGACGCGAAGATTGAGCGTGGTGATGCGGTCGACACCCATGTGGCCGGGCATCTTCTTGTTCTTCCAGGTCTTGCCGGGATCCTGACGGCCACCGGTCGAACCGATCGAGCGGTGCGAGATCGACACACCGTGCGTGGCGCGCAGACCGCCGAAGTTCCAGCGCTTCATACCGCCGGCAAAGCCCTTACCGACCGAGGTGCCGGTGACGTCGACGAACTGGCCGACGACGAAGTGATCGGCCAGGATCTCGGCGCCGACCGGGATCATGGCATCCGCGGAGACGCGGAATTCCTCGACCTGCCGCTTCGGCTCGACCTTGGCGACCGCGAACTGGCCGCGCTCAGCCTTGGGCATGTACACGGTCTTGCGGGTGCCGGCGCCAAGCTGGAGCGCGACATAACCGTTCTTCTCTTCGGTGCGGTGGCCTACGACCTGGCAATTGCCGAGCTTCAGCACGGTCACGGGGATATGTTCGCCGGCCTCCGTGAAGACCCGCGTCATCCCGACCTTTTGTGCGATCACTCCGGAGCGCATCGGCTTGCTTCCTGTTCTTTCTGTCCGCTTTCGCGAACGGGATCCAAAAATCTTAGAGCTTGATCTCGACGTCGACACCGGCGGCCAGGTCGAGCTTCATCAAAGCATCGACGGTCTGCGGGGTCGGATCGACGATGTCGAGCAGACGCTTGTGGGTGCGCATCTCGAACTGTTCGCGGCTCTTCTTGTCGACGTGCGGCGAACGGTTGACGGTGAACTTCTCGATGCGGGTCGGCAGCGGAATGGGTCCGCGAACCTGCGCGCCGGTGCGCTTCGCCGTATTCACGATCTCACGGGTCGACGTATCGAGGATACGATGGTCGAACGCCTTGAGACGGATGCGAATATTTTGGCCGTTCATTGCCGTGGTCTTTCTTCAAACAGAGTGGCGAATAGCGAATAGCGAATGCTGCCATCCGCTACTCGCCAATCTCTAGTCTCGTAATTACTCGATGATCGAGGCGACGACGCCGGCGCCGACGGTACGGCCGCCTTCGCGGATCGCGAAGCGGAGCTTCTCTTCCATCGCGATCGGCACGATCAGGTGCACTTCCATCGCGATGTTGTCGCCCGGCATCACCATCTCGGTGCCTTCCGGCAGGTGCACGACACCGGTCACGTCGGTGGTGCGGAAGTAGAACTGCGGACGGTAGTTGGTGAAGAACGGGGTGTGGCGGCCGCCCTCGTCCTTGGTGAGGATGTAGGCCTCAGCCTTGAACTTGGTGTGCGGCTTGACCGAACCGGGCTTGCAGAGCACCTGGCCGCGCTCGACTTCCTCGCGCTTGGTGCCGCGGAGCAGCGCGCCGATGTTGTCGCCGGCCTGACCCTGATCGAGCAGCTTGCGGAACATTTCGACGCCGGTGACGGTGGTCTTGGTCGTCGCACGCAGACCGACGATCTCGATTTCGTCGCCGACCTTGACGATGCCGCGCTCGACACGGCCGGTCACCACGGTGCCGCGGCCCGAGATCGAGAACACGTCTTCGACCGGCATCAGGAACGGCTGGTCGATCGGACGCTCCGGCTGCGGGATGTACTCGTCGACGTTGCGCATCAGCTCGAGGATGGCGTCGTGGCCGAGCTTCTTGTCGGAGTCTTCAAGAGCGGCCAGCGCCGAGCCCTTGATGATCGGAATCTTGTCGCCGGGGAATTCATACTTCGAGAGCAGCTCGCGGACTTCGAGCTCGACGAGCTCGAGCAGCTCCGGATCGTCGACCATGTCGCACTTGTTGAGGAACACGACGAGCGCGGGCACGCCGACCTGGCGGGCGAGCAGGATGTGCTCGCGGGTCTGCGGCATCGGGCCGTCAGCGGCCGACACGACCAGGATCGCGCCGTCCATCTGGGCAGCGCCGGTGATCATGTTCTTCACGTAGTCGGCGTGGCCGGGGCAGTCGACGTGCGCATAGTGGCGGTTCTTGGTCTCGTACTCGACGTGCGCGGTCGAGATGGTGATGCCGCGCGCCTTCTCTTCCGGCGCCTTGTCGATCTGGTCGTACGCCGTGAACGTCGCACCACCGGTTTCAGCGAGGATCTTGGTGATCGCCGCGGTCAGCGACGTCTTGCCATGGTCGACGTGACCGATGGTGCCGATGTTGCAGTGGGGCTTGTTACGTTCAAACTTTGCTTTGGCCATTTGACTCTCCGTTCAATCGTCAGCGCGAGACCGACGACAATCAGGCAAACTTCTTCTGGACTTCTGCCGACACGTTAGCCGGCGCTTCTGCGTAGTGGTCGAACTGCATGGTGAAGGTCGCGCGTCCCTGGCTCATCGAGCGCAGGTTATTCACGTAACCGAACATGTTCATGAGCGGCACCATCGCATTGATGACGTTGGCGTTGCCGCGCATGTCTTGACCCTGGATCTGACCGCGCCGCGAATTCAGGTCGCCGATGACCGAGCCGGTGTAGTCTTCCGGAGTCACCACCTCGACCTTCATGATCGGCTCGAGCAGGACGGACTTGCCCATCTGAAGCGCTTCACGGAAGCAGGCGCGCGAAGCGATTTCGAAGGCGAGCGCCGACGAGTCGACGTCGTGATACTTACCGTCGACGAGCTGCACCTTGACGTCGACCACGGGGAAGCCCGCGACCACGCCGGAGGAGAGCACGCTCTCGAGGCCCTTCTCGACGCCGGGAATGTACTCCTTCGGCACCGCGCCGCCGACGATCTTCGATTCGAACTCGAAGCCCTTGCCGGCTTCGTTCGGCTCGACGATGAACGACACGGCCGCAAACTGGCCGGTACCGCCGGTCTGCTTCTTGTGGGTGTAGCTGTGCTCCACCTTCTTGGTGATGCGCTCACGGAACGCCACCTGCGGCGCGCCGATGTTGGCGTCCACCTTGTAGGTGCGCTTGAGGATGTCGACCTTGATGTCGAGATGGAGTTCGCCCATGCCCTTCAGGATGGTCTGGCCGGACTCGTGGTCGGTCGACACGCGGAAGGACGGATCCTCCGCGGCGAGCTTGGCGAGCGCCACGCCCAGCTTCTCCTGGTCGGCCTTCGACTTCGGCTCGATCGCGATCTCGATGACCGGCTCGGGGAATTCCATCTTCTCCAGGATCACCTGCTTGTCGGGATCGCACAGCGTGTCACCGGTGCGCGCTTCCTTCAGGCCGGCCAGCGCGACGATGTCGCCGGCATAGGCTTCCTTGATGTCCTCGCGGTTGTTCGCATGCATTAGCAGCATGCGCCCGATCCGCTCCTTCTTCTCGCGGGTCGAGTTCACGACGCCGGTGCCCGACGACAGAATGCCCGAATAGATGCGGCAGAAGGTGATGGTGCCGACGAACGGATCGTCCATGATCTTGAACGCGAGCAGCGCGAGCGGCTCCTTGTCGTCCGCCTTGCGCACGACTTCGTTGCCCTTGTCGTCGGTGCCCTTGATCGCGGGCACGTCGAGCGGCGACGGCAGGTAGTCGACGACGGCGTCGAGCAACGGCTGCACGCCCTTGTTCTTGAAGGCCGAGCCGCACAGCACGGGATAGAACGCGCCGGTGAGCACAGCCTTGCGGATCAGCCTCTTCAGGGTCGCCTCGTCCGGCTCCTTGCCGTCGAGATAGGCGGCCATGGCGTCGTCGTCGAGCTCGACGGCGGCTTCCACCATCTTCTCGCGGTATTCCTTGGCCTGGTCGACGAGGTCTTCCGGAATGTCGACATAGTCGAACTTCGCGCCGAGCGCCTCATCGTTCCAGATGACACCCTTCATCTTCACGAGGTCGACGAGACCCTTGAAGTTGTTCTCGGCACCGATCGGAAGCTGGATCGCGACGGGCTTGGCACCCAGGCGATCGACGATGTCGGACAGACACTTGAAGAAGTCCGCGCCGATCTTGTCCATCTTGTTCGCGAAGACGATGCGCGGAACCTTGTACTTGTCGCCCTGGCGCCAGACAGTCTCGGTCTGGGGCTCGACGCCCTGGTTCGAGTCGAGCACGCAGACGGCGCCGTCGAGCACGCGAAGCGAACGCTCGACCTCGATGGTGAAGTCGACGTGGCCGGGCGTGTCGATGATGTTCAGGCGCTTGCCGGCCCAGAACGCAGTGGTCGCAGCCGAGGTGATCGTGATGCCACGCTCCTGCTCCTGCTCCATCCAGTCCATCGTCGCGGCACCTTCGTGCACTTCGCCGATCTTGTGGCTCTTGCCGGTGTAATAGAGGATGCGCTCGGTCGTCGTGGTCTTGCCGGCGTCGATATGCGCCATGATACCGAAGTTACGGTAGTCCTCGATGGCATGTTGGCGGGGCATGGGTCGTTCCTTGCGAGTCCGTTAGGTGTCGCCGTTACCAGCGATAATGCGAGAAGGCACGGTTGGCTTCGGCCATCCGGTGCACGTCTTCACGCTTCTTGACGGCGTTCCCCCGGTTGTTCGATGCGTCCAAGAGCTCCGCCGAGAGCCGCTCGGTCATCGTCTTCTCGTTGCGCTCGCGAGCAGCGGCGATCAGCCAGCGGATGCCCAGCGCCTGCCGGCGGGTCGAGCGGACCTCGACCGGAACCTGGTAGGTCGCGCCGCCGACGCGGCGGGAGCGCACTTCGATCGTGGGCATCACGTTCTCAAGCGCCTGCTCGAACACGCCGAGCGGGTTCTGCTTGGTCTTGGTTTCGATGATACCGAACGCACCGTAGACGATGCCTTCGGCGACCGACTTCTTGCCGGCATACATCACCGAGTTCATGAACTTCGTGACGATGATGTTCCCGAACTTCGGATCGGGAAGGACTTCGCGCTTTTCCGCTGAGTGGCGACGAGACATGGACGAGGTTCCCGCTTACTTCGGACGCTTTGCGCCGTACTTCGAACGACGCTGCTTACGGTTCTTGACGCCCTGGGTATCCAGCACGCCGCGGAGGATGTGGTAGCGCACGCCGGGCAAGTCCTTGACGCGACCGCCGCGGATCATGACCACCGAGTGCTCCTGGAGGTTATGGCCCTCACCGGGGATGTAGCCGATCACCTCGAAGCCATTGGTCAGACGCACCTTGGCGACCTTACGAAGCGCCGAGTTCGGCTTCTTCGGCGTCGTGGTGTAGACGCGCGTGCACACACCGCGCTTCTGCGGCGACTGCTGCAGCGCCGGCACCTTCTTGCGCGACTTCTGCACTTCACGCGGTTGTGCGATCAGCTGGTTGATCGTCGGCATCCTGGCCTTCACCCTTTTTCTGCCGCGGTCCCTTTCGGGCCCGCGAATTCTTCTTCCGGACTACCCGCCCGATGAGGTCGCTTGACGCGGAACAATCCGCGCAAAGCGAAATTGCGCCAACCGCTCCATCAACGAGCGGAAAGCGCTTCGACGCCACAGAGGACCGCAGTCTTCGAGCCAATCAGCATATGCCGACGGCCGCGTACCGAGGTCATGCATCCGAGTTTGATCTCAAGAGAACGAGCTCTAGAGAACTAAAATCGCACTGGCATTGCCTAGCTATGATCGACAGCGTTTGAGCGGCATTCGTCGAGGTTGGTGCCCGCTTTGCGATCCCAAAAGGATCAGGCGGGTGCCCCGTTCCGACGTTGGCGATGCTCACCGCCTGTCGTTAAGTGACGCGCTTTCTATAAGTGGGAATCACCTGAGTCAAGGCGAAACCACAGCAAGCAAAGGGCTTCTCGCGCTTTAGGAATTAGCTCGATCGGCGCCCTCGCGCCTCGCTGATGTAGGTTCCCGCCCCCCATTCTGCCAGCTCCAAACCCTATTTATATCCGGGCAAAATATACTTTTATGGCGTGCGCTAAGGTTTTCTTTCCTGTTCGTGCGGCACGGTGCCGCGCCGGACGGAGAAATACCTATGCGGTATACCGACATTGCGATCATCGGCGGGGGTATGGCCGGCTCCGCCGCCGCCGCAATGCTGGGTCGCGCCGGCGTCCGGGCCGTCCTCATCGACCCCCACACCGAGTATCCGCCGGACTTCCGGGTCGAGAAAATCAGCGGTGACGCTCAGTTCGAGCGCTTCTGGCGGACCGGAATCGCAGAATCAGTGCTGCGCCACGCGACGTTCTGCGGTGAGAACTGGATCGCGCGATTCGGCCACCTGCTCGACAAGGCGCCGAGCCAGCAGTTCGGCTTCCGCTACGAATCCTTCGTCAACGCGATCCGCGCGGAAATCCCCGACACGGTCGAGCGGGTCTGCGCCAAGGCGCTGTCGATCGCGACGAGCCCCGACCGGCAGAAGATCACGCTCTCCAATGACGAGGTCGTCTCCGCCCGCCTCGTCGTGCTCGCCAACGGATTGAACGTCGGCCTGCGCCACCAGCTTGGCATCGAACGCGAGATCGTCAGCGCCTGCCATTCGATATCGGTCGGATTCGACGTCGTGCCGGTCGGACGCACCGCGTTCGATTTTTCCTGCGATGACGTATTTCTCCGAGCGGCCAAGCGACCGCATCCCCTACATCACACTGTTTCCGATCGGCACGCGGATGCGTGCAAACCTGTTCGTCTACCGCGCCTTCGACGATCCCTGGCTGCGCGATCTGCGGCAGGCACCGGTCGCGACTTTGAACGCTGCCCTGCCGCGCCTGTCGCGCATCACCGGCGCCTTCGACATCGCGAGCGAGATGAAGATTCGTCCCATTGATCTTTATGTGCACCGGGCCTGCCGCCAGGCCGGCATCGTGCTGGTTGGCGATGCCTTCGCGACCTCCTGCCCCGTCGCCGGCACCGGCACCGACAAGGTGTTCACCGACGTCGAACGGCTCTGCGAAGTGCACATCCCGGCCTGGCTTGCGACCGAGGGCATGAACGAGGACAAGATCGCGGCCTTCTACGACGACCCGATCAAGCGGGCCTGCGATGCCTGGTCGGCGGCCAAGGCATTCGACTTCCGTGAAGTGTCGCTCGCAACGAGCCCCTACTGGGCCGCGCAGCGCTGGGCGCGCTTCGTGGCCTGGTCTGCCCAAGGTGCAGTCCGGCGGGTGGCGCGACTGGTCCACGTCGAGCCGAACTTCCTCGGTCACTCCTCGTCGCCATCCTCCTCGTCGTCGTCCTCATCATCATCATCGCTGTCGTCGTCATCGACCTGAGCCGCGCCGCCATGCGGCTGGTGGATCTGATCGTCCCACAGCTTGCGATAGGTGCCGTTCTTGGCGAGCAGCTCGGCATGCGAGCCGCGCTCGATAGCGCGGCCACCTGAAATCACGATGATCTCGTCCATCTCGACGACAGAGGTCAGGCGGTGGGTCGACCAGATCATGGTGCGGCCCTTGGCGACCTTCAGCAACGTGCGATTGATCGCAGCCTCAGTCGTCTGGTCGAGCGCCGAGGTCGCCTCGTCGAGCAGCAGCACCGACGGATTGCGGATGATCGCGCGCGCGATCGCGAGGCGCTGGCGCTGGCCGCCCGACAGCGTATCGCCGCGCTCGCCGACCGGCGTGTCGTATTTCTGCGGCAGGCTCATGATGTAGCGGTGGATCTCGGCCTTCTTCGCGGCCTCCTCCACCTCCTCGTCGCTGGCGCCCTCCTCGCCGAGCCGGATGTTCTCGCGGATCGACATGTTGAACAGCATGTTCTCCTGGAACACCACCGCCATGCTTCGGCGCAGCGAATCCAGCGTCACTTTCCGCACATCGACGCCGTCGATGGTGACGCGGCCTTCGTCGGGCACATACAGGCGCAGGATCAGATTGAGCAGCGTGCTCTTGCCCGAGCCGCTCGGGCCGACGATCGCGATGCGCTTGCCGACCTTGAGCTTGAGGCTGAGGTTGTCCAGAACCGGCGTCTGGCTGCCTTCGTACTGGAAGGTGACATGGTCGAAGGTGATGTCGTTGGTGATACGCGGCAAGTCAGGCGCGCCGGGGCGATCGGCGCCTCGCGTCGGCTCGTCCAGCAGCTCCTGGATATGGCGCACGGCGGCGGCCGAGGAGATCGACACGGGGATGAAGTGCATCACATGGGCGATGTTGTAGGACACCTCCCAGAACGCGCTCTCGAAGGTGACGAAGGTGCCGATGGTGATCTGCCCCTTGGTCGCAAGATACGCGCCGATCGCGAGCACCACGAGGTGCAGGAGCAGGACCGAGATCGTGACCGTCCGCTCCACCATGGTCGACAGGAACGCGGCCGACGCGATCCGGTTGCGGGTCTCGTCGTTGCGGAAGGCGAAGAAGCCGAACATCTTGCGCTGCAGGCTGAACGCCTTGATCACGGCCTGCGCCGCCACGTTCTCCTGCACCATGCCGAGCAGCCCGCTTTCGTTGAGCTTCTGCTCGTAATTCGCCTGCACCGCCTTCGGGGTGATGATGCGCGGCCCGATCAGCGTGATCGGAAAAACCAGGAGCGCGACCACGGCAAGCTGCCAGTTCAGGAACAGCAACAGGATGATGCCGGCGATCAGCTCCATGAACGGCAGTGCAGCGCTGTTGACGAATGTCTTGACCGAGCCTTCGAAGGCCGAGAGATCGACCGAGAAGCGCGACAGGATCTCGCCGCGCTTGGTACGGCCGAAATAGGCGGCCGGCAGATCCTGCACGTGCTCGAACAGCCGCTTGCGCACGTCGGAGATGATGCAGGCTGCCAGCCGCGCGTCCCAGCGCTCGTACCAGACTGCGACGATCGAGGTGAAGATGCCGGCGACCGCGAGCACGCCGAGGATCTTGTAAAGTGCCTGGAAATCCTCCTCGCCGAGCGCGTCGTCGATCAGGAATTTCAGGCTGAGCGGCATGATGACGTTGAACAGCGTCTCGATCAGGACGCCGAACGACACGAAGGCCAGGATCCGCTTGTAGTTGGAGAGGTAGGGCTTGACGAAGCCCCAGATGGTTGCGAGCGCGCCGGCGGCTTCGCGCGCCGTGAAGACGACGAGGTCCTCGTCTTCATCGTCATCGTCGAGCTCAGGAAGATCGTCCTCGTCATCCTCCTCGTCGTCGTCTTCGGCGGCAAGGTCCGGCTTGCGGGCGGAGGCGAGCTTGTCCTCGAGCTCTGCCGCTTCTTCCGCGGCGAGCTTCTGTTTGTCGGGCGAGAGAGGCCTGGATGCCATGAAACCAACCGATGCTGACGGCCGGCATGACCGCAAAAATCAGGGAAACAGCGGAGAACCGCTATTGCACCGATTCTATGCGATCAGGATCAATTCGGCAAAGCAATTGGCGAATTCGCGAGGCAGCTATTCGTCGTCCTCGTCTTTGACCTTGTCGAAGAAGGAATAGCGCAAGCTGTCGGCGTCGGCATACCACCGCCCCGGCCCCTTGTTGGCGCCAAGCGTCGCAGCCCACAGCGCATCGGTGCAGTCGTTGCGGTGCATCGACAGGTCGAACCCGTTGCCGAAGAACAATTCCGACCATTCCCACCAGGTGCCGAGCTTCTTGACCCCGCGCAGGAGGTCATAGCGGTCGATCAGGCCAGGCGCCATGTCGGAGGTGATCGACCCGAACACGAGGCCCGTCTTGACCACGCGGTTCAATTCCCTGATTGCGCGGACGACCTGCTTCTCGGAGACGTGGCAGAGGCTCGTCTCGAATACGAAATCGAACGCGCCGTCCTTGAACGGCATGTCCACGATCGATCCGAGCTTGTTGTATTTCCTGAGCGCCTTCGGCGTCCTGGCATGGATGGCACGGTTGTTCTCAATGCCGAAGGCGTCGATCCCGCGCTCGCGCAGCGCGCCGACGAGCTCGCCGCTGGCAGAGCCCGCCACCAGCAGCTTGGCGCCCTTCACCTTGCCCCAGACGATGCCGATGAGCTTCGTCAGATAGTCGGGATCGGTGAACTGGCGCCACACTTCGCCATAGGGACCCTGGCCGCGGTAATTGTCGAAATAATTGCGGTCGATCTTGTCGGACAGCGGCGTCTCGCTCTGGCTGCGCGCGCGGCGCAGGCGCATCATCTCGGTGACGATGATGTCGGTCGCAGCGTCAGAGGAATCGAGCAGACCGTTCAGCGTCGAATCGAACAGATAGTCGCCGACCACGACGATACCGGGATGCTCCTTCGGCTCCGGCCGATGATTGGTCATGACGTCGCGTATGGGCAAGCCGCCCGGCAACGCGTTCACCGAAGACAGCCAGCGGTGGATCTTGCCTTCCATGAAATGGGCACGCGCATCGCCGAGCGCGGCCGGCAGCGATTTCAGCGCGGCGTCGATCAGCTCCTGGTCGGTGAGATTGGCGAAGGCCAAAGCATCGGAGCCCGGAATGAGCCAGTTCAGCACGCCGTGCTTGCCGACGTCGTGGCGGGCGCCCTCGTTGTAGACGCAGCAGCCGCCGAAGGCTTCCGACATGAACCAGGCGCCGGGGATCTTGTCGCCCCAGAACGGGGTGTCGAACAGGATCGACACACGCAGGTAGTGCGCCGGACGGTCGAAATAGGAGACGTGCTTGACCATCGACTTGCGGAGCTGCTCGCCTTCCCAGCCGAGCGTGGCGAGCCAGGAATGCGGCAGGCAGACCAGCACGAGGTCGAAGTCGCGCGTCTCCGGTCCCTTGCCGTTCATCATCTTGAGCTGGTAGCGCCCCGTCGGCGCCTTGCCGACGGCGAGGACACGGTGATTGAGCTGGATGTCGGCGTTGACCTCCGACTGGAGGCACTCGACGAGCTGCTCGTTGCCGTTCTGAATGGAATAGAGGCCGATATAGCCGTCGACATCCATCAGATAGTTCTTGAGCGCGTTGAGCCCGTTGGTGTTGTGGCTCTCGGTCGCGATGTCGGAGCGCGCCATCACCTTGAAGAATCGCTTGGCGGTCGCGTCATCGACCTCCTCGTCGAGAACCTGCTCGGCGGTCTTGTAGGCCCAGGGATGCTCGTTGTCGTGCGCACCGACGCCTTCGTAATATTCGATCGGCGACATCAGATCGGAGCAGCGCTTTCGGAACGCTTCGATGGCAGCAGCGGTCTTGGCGCCGTACTTGCGGCGAATGCCGGGCACGTCGTTCAGGAGCTCGCCGCCGAATTGGACCTGCTCGGCGTCCATCGGGATGGTCTGAAGCCCGAAATGCTGGATCAACTCCCGCAGGGGATCCGGGCCGGTCATCGAGTAATCGTAGATCTCGGCAACGCCCGCCTCGTACATCGCAGGCGCCGAATCGAATTTGCGCGTGACGATCTTGCCGCCGAGCCGGTCGGACGCCTCGTAGATGGTGATGCGGCAGAGGTCGCCGAGTTTGCGCTTCAGATACCAGGCGCTCATCAGCCCGCCGGGGCCGCCGCCTACGATTGCGAGGTCAAGCATGTCAGGTCCGTGGTCTCCGGCCGCCCCCCGTGTCGGGACCACCGGTCTAAGCTCTCTTAACAGAAGCGCTTTTTTGGCTGAAGGAAAGATGAACAAACGTCGTCCCTGCACCGCAGCAAGGAAACAAAGCAGCAAAAAGGCCGGCAAAAGCCGGCCTTTTCATTGTCCTCAGTAATCGTACGGATGAACCATCATTCCGCAGGCGGCAGTGCCACCGGCTCCGCTTCCGGTGCCGGCGAGACGACCGAGGTCTGCTTCTCGCGCTCGTCGAGGATCAGCTTGTCGCGCTTCATAGCGACCTCGCGGATCTTGGCCATGGAAGCGCCGGTGCCCGCCGGGATCAGCCGGCCGACGATGACGTTCTCCTTGAGGCCCTCGAGCGGATCGACCTTGCCGTTGACCGCCGCCTCCGTGAGGACGCGGGTGGTCTCCTGGAACGAGGCCGCCGAGAAGAACGAGCGGGTCTGGAGGCTCGCCTTGGTGATGCCGAGCAGAACCGGCGTTCCCGTGGCGGGCTTCTTGCCCTCTTCCTTGGCCTTCTCGTTGAGCGCGTCGAACTCGATCTTGTCGACCTGCTCGCCGGAGATCATGTCGGTCTCGCCCTGGTCGGTGATTTCCACCTTCTGGAGCATCTGACGGACAATCACCTCGATGTGCTTGTCGTTGATGAGCACGCCCTGGAGCCGGTAGACCTCCTGGATCTCGTTGACCAGATAGGCAGCGAGTTCCTCGATGCCCTTGACTGCCAGGATGTCGTGCGGCGCAGGGTTGCCTTCCACGATGAAGTCGCCCTTTTCGACGACGTCGCCGTCCTGAAGGTGGATGTGCTTGCCCTTCGGGATCAGGTACTCGCGCGGCTCGTCGGTCTTGTCCATCGGCTCGATCGAGATGCGACGCTTGTTCTTGTAGTCGCGGCCGAAGCGGATGGTGCCCGCGATCTCGGCGATGATCGCCGCATCCTTCGGACGCCGTGCCTCGAACAGTTCCGCCACCCGCGGCAGACCGCCGGTGATGTCACGCGTCTTGGCGCTCTCGGTCGAGACACGGGCGAGGATGTCGCCCGGCGCGACCTTGGCTCCGATATCGACCGAGAGAATGGCGTCGACCGACAGCATGTAGCGGGCATCGCCGCCACGGGCGAGCTTGAGCACCTTGCCGTCCTTGCCCTTGATCACGATGGCCGGACGCAGGTCCGCGCCGCCGCGAGTCGAGCGCCAGTCGATGACCACACGCTTGGCGATACCGGTGGCCTCGTCCAGCGTTTCCGAGATCGACTGCCCTTCGACCAGATCCTCGAAGCCGATGGTGCCTTCCACCTCGGTGAGAAGCGGACGGGTATAGGGATCCCACTCGACGATGCGCTGGCCGCGCTTGACGTTGTCGCCTTCATCGACGTGCAGGCGCGAGCCGTACTGAATACGGTGCGTTGCACGCTCGGTGCCGTCGGCATCGACGATCGCCACCACCATGTTGCGGACCATTGCGATCAGGTGACCTTCGCTGTTGCGGGCGATGGCCTTGTTCCTGATCACGATCTTGCCGTCGAAGTTGGATTCGACGAACGACTGCTCGTTGAGCTGAGCCGCACCACCGATGTGGAAGGTGCGCATGGTGAGCTGGGTGCCCGGCTCGCCGATCGACTGCGCCGCGATGACGCCGACCGCTTCGCCGTGGTTGACCGGCGTGCCGCGGGCGAGGTCGCGGCCGTAGCACTTGCCGCAGATGCCGTTGACGAGTTCGCAGGTCAGCGCCGAGCGGATCTTCACCTCCTGCACACCACCCTGGTGGATGGCATCCAGATGGCTCTCTTCCATTAGCGTACCGCGCTTGATGATCACCTTGCCCGAGCCGTCACGCACGTCTTCGCAGGCCACGCGGCCCAGGATGCGCGAGCCGAGCGAAGCCACCACGGTGCCGGCATCGACGATGGCGCGCATCTTGATGCCGAGCTTGGTGCCGCAGTCGTCCTGCGTGATGATGCAGTCCTGCGCGACGTCGACCAGACGACGGGTCAGGTAGCCGGAGTTCGCGGTCTTCAACGCAGTGTCCGCGAGGCCCTTGCGGGCGCCGTGGGTCGAGTTGAAGTACTCGAGCACCGAGAGGCCTTCCTTGAAGTTCGAGATGATCGGCGTCTCGATGATCTCACCCGACGGCTTGGCCATCAGGCCGCGCATGCCGGCGAGCTGGCGCATCTGGGCGGGCGAACCACGCGCGCCGGAATGGGCCATCATGTAGATCGAGTTGATGTCGGCGTCGGCTCCGCTCGCCGTCTTCTTGGTGGCGGAGATCTCCTTCATCATCGCCTTGGCGATTTCTTCCGTCGCCTTCGACCAGGCGTCGACGACCTTGTTGTACTTCTCGCCGTGGGTGATCAGACCGTCATTGTACTGCTGCTCGAAATCCTTCGCCAGCGTACGGGTGGTATCGACGATCTTCCACTTGCCGTGCGGCACGACCATGTCGTCCTTGCCGAACGAGATGCCGGCCTTGAACGCGTTGTAGAAGCCGAGCGCCATGATGCGGTCGCAGAAGATCACCGTCTCCTTCTGGCCGCAGTGGCGGTAGACCTGGTCGATGACGCCGGAGATCTCGCGCTTGGTCATCAGCTTGTTGATGATGTCGTACGAGATCTTCGAGCTCTTCGGCAGCACGTTGCCGAGCATGATTCGGCCGGGCGTGGTCTCGATCCAGCGGCGGGCGGGCTTGCCATCCTCGCCGACGCCTTCCCACCGGTACTTGATCTTGGTGTGGAGGTGGATGACCTTCGAATGCAGCGCGTGCTCGAGCTCGGCCATCTCGCCGAACACCTTGCCCTCGCCGGGCATGCCTTCGCGCAGGATCGAGAGGTAATAGAGACCGAGCACGATGTCCTGCGACGGCACGATGATCGGCTGGCCGTTCGCCGGATGCAGAATGTTATTGGTCGACATCATCAGGACGCGCGCTTCGAGCTGCGCTTCCAGCGACAGCGGAACGTGCACGGCCATCTGGTCGCCGTCGAAGTCGGCGTTGAACGCGGCGCAGACCAACGGGTGGAGCTGGATCGCCTTGCCCTCGATCAGCACGGGCTCGAACGCCTGGATGCCGAGGCGGTGCAGCGTCGGCGCGCGGTTGAGCAGCACTGGATGCTCGCGGATCACCTCGTCCAGGATGTCCCAGACCTCGGGCCGCTCCTTCTCGACCAGCTTCTTCGCCTGCTTGACGGTGGTGGACAGCCCCTTGGCATCAAGCCGCGAATAGATGAACGGCTTGAACAGCTCGAGCGCCATCTTCTTCGGCAGGCCGCACTGATGCAGGCGCAGCTCGGGACCGACCACGATCACCGAACGACCCGAGTAGTCGACGCGCTTGCCGAGCAGGTTCTGACGGAAGCGGCCCTGCTTGCCCTTGAGCATGTCGGCGAGCGACTTCAGCGGGCGCTTGTTGGCGCCCGTGATGACGCGGCCGCGGCGGCCGTTGTCGAACAGCGCGTCGACGGCCTCCTGAAGCATGCGCTTCTCGTTGCGGATGATGATGTCAGGCGCGCGCAGCTCCATCAGCCGCTTCAAGCGGTTGTTGCGGTTGATGACGCGGCGGTAGAGGTCGTTGAGGTCCGAGGTCGCGAAACGGCCGCCATCGAGCGGCACCAGCGGACGCAGGTCCGGTGGAATCACCGGAACGACGGTGAGGATCATCCATTCCGGCTTGTTGCCGGAGTGGCGGAACGCCTCAACGATCTTCAGGCGCTTGGCGAGCTTCTTGTGCTTGATGTCGGAGTCGGTCTCCTGCATCTCGGCACGCAGCGTCACCTCGAGCTTCTCGAGGTCCATGCCCTTGAGCAGCTCGCGGATCGCCTCGGCGCCGATCATGGCGGTGAAGGAATCCTGGCCGTACTCGTCCTGCGCCTTCAGATACTCGTCTTCCGACAGGAGCTGACGGTCCTTCAGGGCGGTGAGGCCGGGCTCCAGCACGACGTAATATTCGAAATAGAGGATCCGCTCGAGATCCTTCAGCGTCATGTCGAGCAGGAGGCCGATGCGCGAGGGCAGCGACTTCAGGAACCAGATGTGGGCGACGGGCGCAGCGAGCTCGATATGGCCCATGCGCTCGCGCCGGACGCGCGACAGCGTGACCTCGACCGAGCACTTCTCGCAGATGATGCCCTTGTACTTCATGCGCTTGTACTTGCCGCACAAGCACTCGTAATCCTTGATCGGCCCAAAGATGCGCGCGCAGAACAGGCCGTCGCGCTCGGGCTTGAAGGTCCGGTAGTTGATGGTCTCCGGCTTCTTGATCTCGCCGTAGGACCAGGACAGAATCTTCTCTGGAGACGCGATCGAGATCCGGATCTGGTCGAAGACCTGAGCCGGCGTCGTCGGGTTAAAAAGATTCATAATCTCTTGGTTCATCGTCTTCTCCTCGCGTGCCGATCGAGGCCGGCAGCAAATTCGAAAATCTTACTCGCGGAGCGCCCTGCCTCACCGCGCGGGACAAGGCGCCGATGCCCGGCCTTTTCGGCCGGGCATGACAAAGTCGCGTTACTCGGCCGCCTCGGAGGTCGGCGCCGGTCCCATCTTGGAATTGTGCAGGTCGACGTTGAGGCCGAGCGAGCGCATTTCCTTGACCAGGACGTTGAAGGACTCCGGAATACCGGCCTCGAACGTGTCGTCGCCGCGCACGATCGCCTCGTACACCTTGGTACGGCCGGCGACGTCGTCCGACTTCACGGTCAGCATTTCCTGGAGCGTGTAGGCCGCGCCGTAAGCTTCGAGCGCCCACACCTCCATTTCGCCGAAACGCTGGCCACCGAACTGCGCCTTGCCGCCCAGCGGCTGCTGGGTGACGAGCGAGTACGGACCGATCGAACGCGCGTGGATCTTGTCGTCGACGAGGTGGTGCAGCTTCAGCATGTAGATGTAGCCCACCGTCACCTTGCGATCGAAGGGATCACCGGTACGCCCGTCATAGACGGTCGACTGGCCCGAAGCGTCCAGACCGGCGAGCTTCAGCATCTCCTCGATGTCGGCTTCCTTGGCGCCGTCGAACACCGGCGTCGCGATCGGCACGCCGTGGCTCAGGTTGCGGCCGAGTTCGATCAGCTCATTGTCGTTGAGCGTCTTGATCGTCTCGTCCTCGCCGTAGATCTTCTTCAGCGTCTCCTTCAGCGGCTTCATGTCCTGCTTCGCCAGATAGGCATCGACCGTCTGGCCGATGCGCTTGCCGAGGCCGGCGCAAGCCCAGCCGAGATGCGTCTCGAGGATCTGCCCGACGTTCATGCGCGAGGGCACGCCGAGCGGATTGAGCACGATGTCGGCATGAGTACCGTCCTCGAGGAACGGCATGTCCTCGATCGGCACGATCTTCGACACCACGCCCTTGTTGCCGTGGCGGCCGGCCATCTTGTCGCCCGGCTGGATCTTGCGCTTCACCGCGACGAAGACCTTGACCATCTTCATCACACCAGGCGGCAGCTCGTCGCCACGCTGCAGCTTCTCGACCTTGTCGAGGAAGCGCTGTTCAAGCCCCTTCTTCGACTCGTCGTACTGCTTCCGCATGGCCTCGATCTCGGCCATCAGCTTGTCGTTGGGCGAGGCGAACAGCCACCACTGCGACTTCGGATACTCCTCGAGCACCGCACGGGTGATCTTGGTGTCCTTCTTGAAGCCCTTGGGGCCTGCGATGCCCTGCCGCCCTTCGAGAAGGTCGGCCAGACGGCTGTAGACGTTGCGGTCGAGGATCGCCTGCTCGTCGTCACGGTCCTTGGCGAGACGCTCGATCTCTTCCCGCTCGATCGCCAGCGCACGCTCGTCCTTGTCGACGCCGTGGCGGTTGAACACGCGCACTTCCACGATCGTGCCCTGCACGCCCGGGGGCACGCGAAGCGAGGTATCGCGGACGTCGGAGGCCTTCTCGCCGAAGATGGCGCGCAGGAGCTTTTCTTCCGGCGTCATCGGGCTCTCGCCCTTCGGCGTGATCTTGCCGACCAGGATGTCGCCGGCGCGCACTTCCGCACCGATGTACACGATACCGGCTTCGTCGAGGTTCTTCAGCGCTTCTTCCGAGACGTTCGGAATGTCGCGGGTGATTTCCTCAGGACCGAGCTTGGTGTCGCGCGCCATCACCTCGAACTCCTCGATGTGGATCGAGGTGAAGACGTCGTCCTTCACGATCCGCTCCGAGAGCAGGATCGAGTCTTCGAAGTTGTAGCCGTTCCACGGCATGAACGCGACCAGCACGTTGCGTCCCAGAGCGAGCTCGCCGAGATCGGTCGACGGACCGTCGGCGATGATGTCGCCCTTCTTGACGGTGTCGCCGACCTTCACCAGCGGACGCTGGTTGATGCAGGTCGACTGGTTGGAGCGCTGGTACTTCATCAGACGGTAGATATCGACGCCCGACTTGGTCGGATCGAGATCTTCCGTCGCGCGGATGACGACGCGGGTCGCGTCGATCTGGTCGATCACGCCCGAGCGGCGCGCCGCGATCGCGGCACCCGAGTCACGCGCAACCACGCCTTCCATGCCGGTGCCGACGAACGGCGCCTCGGCACGAACCAGCGGCACCGCCTGGCGCTGCATGTTCGAGCCCATCAGCGCGCGGTTGGCGTCGTCGTTCTCGAGGAACGGGATCAGGGCCGCGGCGACCGAAACGAGCTGCTTCGGCGACACGTCCATGTAGTCGACCTTGTCCGGCGTCACCGGCAGAACTTCGCCGGCGTGGCGGCAGACCACGAGGTCCTCGGTGAAGCGGCCCTTGGCGTCGAGCGGCACGTTGGCCTGCGCGACGGTGTAGCGGCCTTCCTCCATCGCCGAGAGGTACACGACCTCGTCGGTGACGCGGCCGTCCTTCACCTTGCGATAGGGCGTCTCGACGAAGCCGTACTTGTTGACGCGCGCGAAGGTCGCGAGCGAGTTGATCAGGCCGATGTTCGGACCTTCCGGCGTCTCGATCGGGCAGATGCGGCCGTAATGCGTCGGATGCACGTCGCGCACCTCGAAGCCGGCGCGCTCGCGAGTCAGACCGCCCGGTCCAAGCGCCGAGAGGCGGCGCTTGTGGGTGATCTCCGACAGCGGGTTGGTCTGGTCCATGAACTGCGAGAGCTGCGAGGAACCGAAGAACTCGCGCACGGCGGCAGCCGCCGGCTTGGCGTTGATCAGGTCCTGCGGCATGACCGTGTCGATGTCGACCGACGACATGCGCTCCTTGATCGCGCGCTCCATGCGCAGCAGACCGATGCGGTACTGGTTCTCCATGAGCTCGCCGACCGAGCGCACACGGCGGTTGCCGAGGTGGTCGATGTCGTCGATCTCGCCCTTGCCGTCGCGCAGGTCCACCAGCGTCTTGATGACGGAGAGAATGTCTTCCTTGCGCAGCGTGCGCTGGGTGTCGGGCGCATCGAGGTCGAGGCGCATGTTCATCTTGACGCGGCCGACGGCCGAGAGGTCGTAACGCTCGGCGTCGAAGAACAGCGACTGGAACATGGCCTGCGCCGATTCCAGCGTCGGCGGCTCGCCCGGACGCATCACGCGGTAGATGTCGAACAGCGCGTCCTCGCGCGTCATGTTCTTGTCGGCCGAGAGCGTGTTGCGGATGTAGGCGCCGACATTGACGTGGTCGATGTCGAGCAGCGGCAGCTCCTTGTAGCCGTGCTCGTTGAGGGCCTTCATCAGCTTGTCGGTGATTTCCTCACCGGCCTCCGCATGGATCTCGCCGGTCTTCGGATTGACGAGGTCCTCGGCGACGTAGTTGCCGACCAGCTCCTCATCGGCCATACGCAGCGCCTTCAGCCCCTTCTCCTGGAGCTGGCGGGCGGCACGCACGGTGAGCTTCTTGCCGGCCTCTAGCACGACCTTGCCGGTGTCGGCGTCGATCAGGTCCGAGGTCGTGGAATAGCCGCGGAAACGATTGGCGTCGAACGGAACGCGCCAGCCTTCCTTGGTCCGCTTGTAGAGAATGCGCTTGTAGAAGGTGTTGAGGATCTCCTCGCCGTCGAGCCCGAGCGCGAACATCAGCGACGTCACCGGAATCTTGCGGCGACGGTCGATACGCGCATAGACGATGTCCTTGGCGTCGAACTCGATGTCGAGCCAAGAGCCGCGATACGGGATCACGCGGGCGGCGAACAGCAGCTTGCCCGATGAGTGGGTCTTGCCCTTGTCGTGGTCGAAGAACACGCCGGGCGAACGGTGCATCTGGGAGACGATGACGCGCTCGGTGCCGTTGACGATGAAGGTGCCGTTCATCGTCATGAGCGGGATGTCGCCCATGTAGACGTCCTGCTCCTTGATGTCCTTGACCGACTTCGCGCCGGTTTCCTCGTCGATATCGAACACGATGAGGCGCAGCGTCACCTTGAGGGGGGCGGCGAAGGTCATGCCGCGCTGGCGGCACTCGTCGACGTCATACTTCGGCGGCTCGAACTCGTAGCGGACGAATTCCAGCATCGAGGTACCGGAGAAGTCCGAGATCGGGAACACCGAGCGGAACACCGCCTGCAAGCCCTCATCCGGCCGCCCGCCCGTGGGTTCGTCGACCATCAGGAACTGGTCATAGGATGCCTTCTGAACCTCGATGAGGTTCGGCATCTCGGCAACTTCCTTGATGTGTCCGAAAAACTTGCGAACGCGTTTGCGACCGGTGAATGTCTGCTGCGCCATCGTGGCCTCTCATTTCGGCGCCCGCTCTGGGCGCGCCTTCCGGGACACGGCTGCCACCGCTCCCCGGGTTGAATTTTTCGAACCCGTTTTGAGGATCGGAAACCCAGCCTCGGACCGCCAAAGTCCTGAACTGTTCTTCAGATCTTCAAAACGCAAAACGACGCGCGGGGCGCAAACGCGCACCCGCCCGTCACAACGATTGTCTTCACGGACTGCAAAAGCCCGAAATAGCCTGCTCTCCCAACGGCTTGCGGGAAACTCGCCTTTCCACGCCACCGTGCTTTCGTGCTGTCGACCCGATATGGGGCGACAATAGTGGAGATTCGAGGGGTAAGCCCTCAAATCCCCACACTTTTTCGTGTTCGGCCTGCGTCGAGATGTCCCGTCGCACGCCTTTTGCATCAGAGCGCCTGCCCAGGCCAGTGTCGGCCACCCACCTCGGAGGGCTGGATCCCGGGCCTCGCTTCGCTCGCCCGGGATCTCGCTCAAGTAACCTGCAGCTACTTGAGCTCGACCTTCGCGCCAGCCTTCTCGAGCTGGGCCTTGATCTTGTCGGCTTCTTCCTTGTTCACGCCTTCCTTGACCGGCTTCGGCGCGCCCTCGACGAGGTCCTTCGCCTCCTTCAGGCCCAGGCCGGTGATGGCGCGGACTTCCTTGATGACCTCGATCTTCTTGTCGCCGGAGGCAGCGAGAACGACCGTGAACTCGGTCTTCTCTTCAGCCGGAGCGGCGGCAGCGCCACCGGCAGCCGGGCCGGCCACCGCGACGGCGGCAGCGGCGGACACGCCCCACTTCTCTTCGAGGAGCTTGGCGAGTTCAGCGGCTTCGAGCACGGTGAGGCTCGAGAGGTCGTCAACGATCTTCTGCAAGTCAGCCATTGTTCTGTTTCCTTAAGTGTAAGTCTGGTTCGGGTTTGAGTTTTGCGAAGGGCGTCAGGCCGCTTCGCCCTTTGAGGCATGAGCCTGAATGACGCGTGCGAGCTTGCCCGCCGGCGCGTTCGCGAGCTGGGCGAGCTTGGTCGCCGGAGCCACGATGAGGCCGACGATCTTGCCGCGCAGTTCGTCAAGCGACGGCAGCGAGGCAAGCGCCTTCACGCCGTCGACATTCAGGACGGTCTTGCCCATCGAGCCGCCGATGATGACGAACTTTTCGTTCGCCTTGGCGAAGTCGATGGCGACCTTCGGCGCCGCTACCGGATCGTTCGAAGTCGCGATCACGGTCGGCCCCTTCAGCATGGGGCCGATGGCAACGACGTCAGTGCCTTCAAGAGCAATTTTGGCGAGACGGTTCTTCGAGACCTTCACCGAGGCACCCGCCTGCTTCATCTGCATGCGCAGCTTCTGCATCTGGGCAACGGTGAGGCCGGAATATTGAGCAACGACCGCGACGCTCGTGGTCTTGAAGACCTCATTGAGCTGTTCGACCGCTTCCTTTTTTGCCGCTCGTTCCACAGCAAGCTCTCTCCGGTTGGCGGTCGTCGCGCGAAAGGCGGGACCGCCGGGTTGCACCCATCGCCCCACCCAAACCTGAACCTCTGGGCCAAAACCCTTCGGACACGCCGGGCAAGACGACAATTCAAAGCCTGCCCTCCCGGAACCCTTGAGGGCCCACGGGGTGTCGAGGTCCGAACCAAACCCATTCCGAGCCGCCCGAGAGGTGGCTGCGAAGTGAAATCCGGTCTTCACCCGTCTATGCAGGCCATGCGATTAAGCCGTTGGGAAATCAAGATTTTCCGCGGGCGCCTGCAGTCTTGGACAGGACAAGGCCAGCCGGCATGCCGGTTGACCTCTGCCCACATTCCACCAACTTGATGAGGTCCCCTTCCTTTTCGGGCAAATCCTTGCGGACGTCCTGAGAAGGAATGATCTCCTACCGTGTCGGGTTTTCGGAATGCGTGCACGGACGCGCCAGCTACGGCCAGCACGTCCGGAGGCGGTTCTTTAACCGCTCTTGACGGCCTTGCCAAGAGCAAAATTCACACCAGTTCCAATCGATTGCCCGAGAACCCTGACGCGGCGGCGAAAGGGTTGTTTCAGGCCGTTTTCACCGCGTAAGGCAGCGGCCGCCCTTCAAAGAACGCGGTCAGGTTCGCCAGCACGCAGTCCTGCATCGCGACGTGCGATTCCAGGGTATGGCCGCCGATATGCGGGGCAAGCACCACGTTGGGGAGCGCCGTCAGCGCATCGGGCGCATGCGGCTCCTTCGCATAGACGTCGAGGCCGGCGCCGGCGATGGTCTTGTCGATCAGCGCCGCCACGAGCGCCTTCTCGTCGATCACCGAGCCGCGGGCGATGTTGACGACATAGCCGCCCTCGCCCAGCCGCTCGAGGACGTCGGCGTTGACGGCGTGATGCGTCTCGGCACCGGCGCGGACCGCGATCATGAGCACGTTGCACCAGTCGGCGAGGGCCTCGAGCGAGGAGAAATATTGATAGGGCACGTCACGGCGGGTGCGGCTGAAATAGCCGACCTCGCTCTCGAAGGCTGCGCAGCGCGCGGCGATCTTGCGGCCGATCTCGCCCATGCCGTAGACGCCGATGCGGCGGCCGGGCATGCCGGCCTGCGGCCGCATCATCGGCGAAGGTTTTGACGCGGCCCAATCGCCACTGCGGACGTATCGATCCGCAGCCAGGATCCGGCGGCTGGCGGCGAGCATCAAGGTCATCGCGATATCGGCGACCGAGGATGCATTGGCGCCGGGGCTGTGGCCGACCGCGATGTTGCGTGCAGCGGCAGCCTTCAAGTCGACGCCGTCATAGCCGGTGCCGTAGCAGACGATTGCACCCAGCTCCGGAAAGAGATCCATCACGCCCGCGCCAAGCGGCGTGCCACCGGCCGTAAGCAGCGCGCGGATGCTCCCCAATGCATCGCTTGAAAACACCTCCTGTGCCGGCTTGCCGGCAGTGTCGAGCAATTCGAACCGCTCGGCAAAGCGCGCCATCATCGTCTTTGGGAAGCGCGAATAGATCAGGACCTTGTCAGCCATTGTTATTGTTTCCCGTGAACGACGCCACACAAATGGAAGGGGCGGAATCGGTTGCCCAATTCCGCCCCTGCCCGCATCTCTATGATCTATGGCCTTAGCCGAGGATCGTGCCCGGCTCGACCTTCACGCCCGGGCCCATGGTTGAGGACACAGCGACGCGCTGGATGTAGGTGCCCTTGGAGCCGGCCGGCTTTGCCTTGGAAACCGCGTCCGCGAGTGCCTTGACGTTCTCGACCAGCTTCTCCTCGGAGAACGAGGCCTTGCCGACGCCAGCCTGCACGATGCCGGCCTTCTCGACCCGAAACTCGACCGAGCCGCCCTTGGCACCCTTCACGGCACCGGTGACGTCCATGGTCACGGTGCCGATCTTCGGATTCGGCATCAGACCGCGCGGACCGAGCACCTTACCGAGGCGGCCGACCAGCGGCATCATGTCGGGGGTCGCAATACAACGGTCGAAGTCGATAGTGCCGTTCTGCACCTTCTCGACCAGGTCCTCGGCGCCGACGACATCGGCACCAGCGGCCTTGGCTTCGTCCGCCTTGGCGCCGCGCGCGAACACGCCGACGCGCAGGGTGCGGCCGGTGCCGTTCGGCAGGTTCACGACGCCACGGACCATCTGGTCGGCGTGACGAGGATCGACGCCGAGATTGATAGCGATCTCGATGGTCTCGTCGAACTTCGACTTGGCACGCTCCCTGACCATCTTGATGGCTTCCGCGAGCGGGTAAAGCTTCTCGCGATCAACGCCCTCGCGGGCCTTCTTCAAACGCTTTCCGATTGCCATGGCCCGTTACCCCGCAACTTCCAGACCCATCGAACGGGCAGAGCCCTCGACCATCTTCATGGCCGATTCAATGGTGTCGCAATTCAGGTCCTTCATCTTCTTCTCGGCGATCTCGCGCACCTGCGCCTTGGTCACCTTGCCAGCCTTGTCACGGCCCGGCGCCTTCGAGCCGGACTGGATCTTGGCAGCCTGCTTCAGGAAGAAGGACATCGGCGGCGTCTTCATCTCGAAGGTGAAGGAACGGTCCGCATAAATGGTGATGATCACCGGGATCGGGGTGTTCTTCTCTTCCTTCTGGGTCTGGGCGTTGAACGCCTTGCAGAACTCCATGATGTTGAGACCGCGCTGACCAAGCGCGGGACCGATCGGGGGCGAGGGATTCGCCGCGCCGGCCGGGACCTGAAGCTTCAGGTATCCGGTCACTTTTTTTGCCATGTATCACTCCTGTTGTGCCGGTCCGAAGGCCAGCTGTTTCAGGTTCGTGGTCGGGATCAGGCTCGGCTGGCGACCGCCCCTCTCCTCCCACGGCCTATTTCACGCGAAGCCATAGGCTACGCGCGTAGTTCGGTCAGACCTTCTCGACCTGACCGAATTCCAGTTCGACCGGCGTTGCGCGGCCAAAGATCGACACCGCGACCTTCACGCGCGAGCGCGCCTCGTCGATTTCCTCGACCACACCGGAGAACGAGGCGAACGGGCCATCGGCCACGCGCACGTTCTCGCCGATTTCGAACGACACCGACGCCTTCGGCCGCTCCACGCCCTCCTGCACCTGGTGCAGGATGCGCATCGCCTCGGCTTCCGAGATCGGCATCGGCTTGTTTTCCGCGCCAAGGAAGCCCGTGACCTTCGGCGTGTTCTTGATCAGATGGAACGCCTCGTCGGTCAGCTTCATCTTCACCAGCACGTAGCCCGGGAAGAACTTGCGCTCGGCGTCGATCTTGCGGCCGCGGCGCACTTCCGTGACCTTCTCGGTCGGCACCAGCACCTGCTCGAAGAGTTCCTCGAGGTTGCGCTGCTTGGCCTGCTCACGGATCGATTCGGCGACCTTCTTCTCGAAGTTCGAGTACGCGTGAACGATGTACCAGCGCTTGTCGGACGATTGAGTTGCTGCGGCTGTTGCCATCAGTGAATGCCCAAAAGAAGGGTGACGAGGTAACGGATGATCTGGTCGGCGGCGAAGAAGAAGATCGACGCCAGGGCAACCATGACGAACACCATGATCGTGGTGATCGTCGTCTCGCGACGGGTCGGCCAGGTGACCTTCGCGGTCTCCGAGCGCACTTCCTGCAAGAACTTGAATGGGCTGACTGCCATCGTTGATGTCCAACGTCCGTCGTGAGACGAGAAAAGATTTAAAGGGATCCGAACAGCCGCCGTCTGCCCAACCCTCTTCGCTTGAAGGTGAGCCGGAAACCGGGCTCGATTGTTCGGGGATTTCAAGGCCGCGCCGGAAATCCGCGTCTAACGGGCCGGCTGCAGGTGGCGGCTATCTACTGCGGATGGGGGCAAAGGTCAAGGTGCGGGCAGCCGGTCCCGTCAGGCCCTATTCCCGGGAAGCGGTGCGAGAGCCGATCAGGATCAAGGGCTTATCGGGCCAGGATGAAGCTCCGACGGGGCTTCGAACCTGCCAATTGCAAGGACGACAACAAGGCGGGGCATGCCCCCTTTTGGGAGATGACCATGCTGAAGCCCATTGCCGCTTTGACCGCCCTGATTGCCACCACAGCCATTACTATCGTTGCTGCCCCGATCGCCGGAAGCGTCCTGCTCGTCCTTGCGGCTCCGACCGCCTATGCTGTCGGGCTGTAGCCAAAACCTGAGCCTCACCCTGATCCCGCCTGGGTCTGGTCCGTCTTTTTGATGATTGGGTCGGTGGCTAGCTGGCAGGAGTGGCAGGGCTCGAACCTGCGACCCCCGGTTTTGGAGACCGGTGCTCTACCAATTGAGCTACACTCCTACGGACCTGCGTCGCCACGGGTCAGGCCGCTTTCAAGCACAGGGGGCGGCCGGTTTGCAAGGGAGAAGCGCAAGCGAGGCGCTTGTTCGCACCGCGACTTCCGGGCCACAGTTCATCCTGAACAAGAACAACAACCCGGGAATGACTATGAGCGCCCAGACCGCCCTGACGTCGAAAATCGCCGCGCGAACCCCTCTTTTGCCCGAGGCCAGGCCCGAAACGCTGCGTCTGTCGCGCCCCCGCCTCCAGGCGATGTCGGATGCCTTCAAGCGCGAGATCGATAAGGGAACCATTCCCGGCGTGACCGTGCTGGTGGCTCGCCGCGGCCAGGTCGGCTGGTTCGAGGCGCTGGGCCGGCAGAGTCCTGCGGACACGGCGCCGATGGCGCAGGATTCGATCTTCCGCATCTTCTCGATGACGAAGCCGATCGTCTCGGTCGGCATCATGACGCTGGTCGAGGACGGCCATGTCCTGCTCGGTGACCCCGTCGCCAAGTACATCCCTGAATTCGCCAACCCGCAGGTCGGCGTCGTCAGCGGTGGCAAGCTCGAGCTGGTTCCGACCCACCGTCCGATCACGGTGCAGGACCTGCTCCGCCACACCTCCGGCATCACCTACGAGCACCAGGGCGACAGCCCCGTGCACAAGCTCTACCAGGAGTCCCGCGTCCGCAGCCGCAAGATCACGAACGCCGAGCACGCCGGCCTCGTCGCAAGCTTCCCGCTCGTCTGCCAGCCCGGCGCGGAATTCAACTACAGTCGTTCGACCGACATTCTTGGCCGCATCATCGAGGTGATCAGCGGCAAGTCACTCGGCGCCTTCCTGAGCGAGCGCGTCCTCGGCCCCCTTCAGATGACCGAGACCGGTTTCTCGACCAGCGAGGCCAACGCCGCCCGCCTCGCCGAGCCCTTCCCCGCCGATCCCTGGACCGGCGACAAGATCGCCCTCTTCAACATGCTGGAAGCTCCGGTGATGCAGTCCGGAGGCGGCGGTCTGGTCTCGACCACCTTGGACTGCGCCCGCTTCGCGCTGATGCTGCGCAACGGCGGCGCGCTTGATGGTGTGCGCATCATCGGTCGCAAAACGCTGGAGCTGATGGCCTCCGATCACCTTGGCGCGGGCGTGAAGGTCAACGGCACGCTGCTCGCACCGGGCCATGGCTTCGGCCTCGGCTTCGCCGTCCGAACCGAACCCGGCATTGCGCCCTTCCCTGGCAGCGTCGGCCAGTTCTTCTGGAGCGGCATTGCCGGCACCTTCTTCTGGATCGACCCGAAGGAGGATTTGTTCACAGTGTTCATGAGCCAGGGCCCGGGACAGCGCGAGTACACGCGGACCCTGGTGCGGAATCTGGTGTACGCGGCGGTGGATTGAGGCGAGGCTGCCGCAACATCCTCCGTGTCATGCCCCGGCTTGACCGGGGCATCCAGTACGCCGCGGCCTATCGATTCAATCACAGCCGTCTCTGGAATGAGCCCGATCAAGTGTTCAGCCCGGGGAC
>NZ_JBBIAR010000054.1:0-63508 GCF_054185165.1 Bradyrhizobium sp. UFLA05-109
GCTTCGGCGAACTCAGCTGAAGGATGAGCTCGCTGACAAAGGCGGACACTTCTTCGACCGCGCCGACGACTACCGCCGTGCCGTGGATCAAAGACTTTTTCAACTCGGCGAGGAACGTTACCGCATCCTGGTCGACACCCTCATTCAGCTTCGCCATCCGCAGCTTACAAAGACCCCCGACGAGACGCGTCTTTCCAACGCCCTGACTGCCGCCCTACCGCCGGTCGCGGCCGAAATGATCGACACCATCGCGGAAGCCATGAGCCGCCTTGAAGAGGATCGCAGCCAGCTCAAATCCTATGAATTGGCCCACGCCGCCATCGGAAAATTTGAACGAACCTATCGCCGCTACGCAGGCGCGCGGGTTCGCACGTTTGCGCGCGAGGTCCGTGCCGCGAGAACCAAGTTCGAAGAAGCAAGCGCGGAGGTAAACATAGCCGCCGCGCAATTGGCCTCTGCCCTTGATGAATCGACAGCGGCTGAAACCGCCAACATCACTGCGAAACGCGAGGCCGAAGCCGCGGACGCGGCATACAAGGGCATCCTTCAGCATCCCGACGGCCTGAAGGCGGCAGATCTTGCGACCAAACGGCACCTGGCGGATGAGGCTGAGGAGCGGCTGACTGCATCCGAGAAACGTTCCGCAACGGCGGCTGCAGATCTGAAGACAGAGTCCGAACGCCAGCAAACGGCAGGGGCCGACCTTGACCGTGCGACGGAGACCCTTGCCGTCAATCGACATAAGGCGCTCGATCTCGCTAGATCCGTCGGCATGGTCGCGCAGTTTGAGCATGCGAAGTCCTACTCCGTTTGGCCGAACGAACTTGTGCGCGATGGGCAAACCTCTCTGCAATCCGAGCGTGGTAATCTGCTGACCGCGATCAGGGGTCGCAGAAGTAGCATTGATGCGGTTGTCGAGTTGCTCCGCGACGTCGACAACAAGATTTCAGCAATGGCGAGCGCGGAGCGCGACGAGAATGTGGCACGTGGTCTCCTTGACGAAGCCCGCAAGACTCTCGCTGCCGCCGAGAATGCGCTGACCGATGAGATCGACGCTCTCGGCGCGGCGTGGCGCCGCCATCTCGGGGGCTGCGGACATCTCATGGCAATAGCGACCGAGGACGTCGTGGATGCCCTCGTCGAATGGGCTCACTCGCTCGAGGGCGAAAACCCGGCCGCGCACGAGCTCATCGCCAAGTGCCGTCATGCATACAAGCGGCTGACGGAGGCGCTGGCCGAGCTGAAACATCAGGAGGCTGCGGTAGGCGCGGAACTGGAATCGGTGACAAAGCAGATCGCGGATCTGCAGACCGGATCATTTGAGCGTCCTCCCATCCCGCACACACGCAAGGCTGATCGCGACAGCCGCCCGGGCCAAGCCTTGTGGCAGGCTGTTGACTTTTTATCAGAAGCTGACGATGGCGTTCGGGCCGGCCTCGAAGCCGCACTTGAGGCATCCGGACTCCTGGACGCGTGGATCCTTCCCGACGGCAGGATGTTCATCGGCGAGACCGAGCACGATGTGTCGCTTGTTTCGAGGCCCTTGGTCACCGGCAGGACCCTCGCCGACTGGCTTGTTCACTGCGGCGATCCGTCGGTCCAGGATGCCGTCGAGACTTTTCTGTGCGCAGTCTCCTGCACCGACACCGACGACGGCGCCGAGATGTGGGTATCGCCGGCCGGCCACTTCCGCCTCGGCGCACTCTCGGGCACATGGGAGAAATCCCGCGCCACGTACATTGGTCATTCCGCCCGGGAGAGAGCCAGACTGAAAAGGATCCAAGAGCTCGAAGCCATCGCGGCTGGTCTCGGCGAGCAACTTGCCGGTCTCGAAACCGCGATTACGAGCAATGCCGCCACGACCGAGGCCATCGAACAGGTCGAGAGGACCTGCCCGCCGGACACCAATCTCCGCAAGTCGCACGACAGCGTGCGCTCAGCGACCAACGATCTGCACCGGGCAACTGAAAACGTCAGAACGAGGGCAAACGATACCGCGGTCGCACGACAGGCTCTGAGCGCGTGCAGGAAGTCCGCCGAGCAAGCGGCGCTCGACACCGATCTTCCGTGCGACAAGCGAGCTCTCGAACATGCCCGCAACACTTGCGATACCCTCAGCGACGCCCATCTCGTCGTCGTCGAACATTGCTCGAATTCCATCCGCGCTGCGCAAAGCCTTCAAGACACCAACGAGCGTGTGGAAACCGCCCGTAGCCGCCATCACGCCTCAGCAGAAGACGTCAAGGCCGCGGCGATATCTGCGACATCCGCGCGCGCCGTATACGACGCTCTCAAGGAAAGCGTGGGAGCGTCTTCCGAACAGTGGGAACGCCGCCTCATTGGTGCGCAAAAGCGGCTCGACGACGCCAAGGCCGACGTGGAGAGCACGGACGATCGCCGGCTCTCGGCGGTGGCCATCCATACCCAGGCCGTCGGTGCACACGAAACTGCGACCCGAGCATTGGCGACGCGTGTAGAGGAACGGCAGCGAGCGGCAAGCAATCTGCAAACGCTCGCAGCAACAGGCCTGATGGCCGCCGGCGCCCCCAACGTACCGTTCCCTGACATCGGCCGCACATGGACGGTCGACGAGACGCGGGGGCTTGCCGCAGACCTGAATCAGGCGCTTAGCGACATCCGCGACAACGAGTGGGACGGCCTGCAGTCCAAGATCTATAGCGAATTCGTCGATCTCCAGAATGCACTCGCTCAACTAGGATACGTCCCCTACAGTAACAATGTCGACGGATTCGGTCTGGTGGTCACCATCGCAGTCCAGAACAAGACCGGACTGTCTCCTGCCGAGGTCCTCGCCCAGATCGACACTGAGATCACGCAGCGCCGGACCCTTCTCACCGAAAGCGAGACGAAGATTCTGGAGGACCACCTCCAGTCGGAGATGTCCGTCCAAATCCGCAATCTCATTCAGGACGCCGAACAGTACGTCGAAAGGGTCAACGCAGAAATCGAGAAACGTCCGACCTCAACGGGCACCTATTTCCGCCTGCGGTGGATCCCGCTTACTGAAGCGCAAGGTGCCCCTGCCGATCTGGAGGACGCCCGCAAGCGTCTCCTCAAGACGAACGCGGATCTTTGGACCGAAAATGACAGGCAGGCGATCGGGGCCATGCTACAGCGACGCATCGAGGAAGAACGGCTGAAGGCCGAAGAGTCTGGCGGCAGCAGTCTGCGCGAGCAGCTTTCCGCTGCCCTCGACTATCGCCAGTGGCACCGCTTCGTTGTTGAGCGCAACGCAATGGGCAAGTGGATTTCTATTTCCCAGCCCGCCTCCGGCGGCGAACGTGCGTTGGGGCTCACGATACCCATGTTCGCTGCAGTCGCAAGCTTCTACGGTGACGAGCACAGCACCCGGCCGCGCCTCGTCCTGTTGGATGAAGCGTTCGCCGGCATCGACGACGGCGTTCGGGCACACTGCATGGGCCTGATCCACGAGTTCGATCTGGATTTCGTTATCACGAGCGAGCGCGAATGGGCCTGCTATAAGACGCTTCCGGGCGTCGCGATCTGCCAAATCCAGAGACACGACAAGTTCGACGCCATTCACGTCTCCCGCTGGCGATGGGACGGAAAGACGCGCTCAAAGATGGAAGAGCCGGCGCGGCTGATGCTAAACCGTAGCGCATGACATCAACTATAGACGAACGCCTGGTCCGGCTTCTCGGCCGTGCCGAGCTTTCCGATTTGCGCGCGCGGCTGCGCCGGCGCTACGAGCTCGGACCGGCCGACGGTAAGCTCGCAACGATCCAGGTGGGCAAGCTGAACGAAACGGAACGCGCCGCACTCGCGTCCATGGTCGGCCGCGGAGGCGGCGTGGCGGCCTCAATCTCCATCGACGTCAGCGCAGTCGACCGAGCGCTATCCGATGCCGGTATCGCACCATCTCTTCGAACTGCGCTCGAACTTCTTGACGGTCCGATCATCCACCGCGAAACCGAATTGAACAGGATTCGCGACAGTTGGGCGGCCGTTCTGGCCGGCTGCTCGCATGCCGATCTGATCGCCTATTTGGCCTCGCCGCTCAACTTTGGCGTCCTGAAACGCTTATCAGGCAATCAACCGGATTCCGCGTCCCTTATCTGCAAACAAACCGAAGACATCCTCAGACGGCTTCCCGCTGCGGGAGTGGCGCGCGCCCAAATCGCGGCGGAGCATCTCGGAGACGCTCACGGACTCGACAGCGCCCGCCCGGTCGCCACTCTCACGCTGGCCGTCCTTCGAAGCCGCTCTTCAACCGACACAGGCGATGACCGCGATACATGGGCAGCGGTAGGTGTCCTGGTAAACGAACTCGCTAGGCCCGCCTTGTTCTTGAACGTGCCGTGCAGCGGATTGGCAGTCTCACCCGGAGAACCACAATACGCGTCGCTTCGGCTTCTGACGCGGCGGCCGCCGGACTGGGCGGTGGCGAGCAGACCCATTTTGGTGTGCGAGAATCCGAATCTCGTCGCTATCCTGGCCGACCAGCTCAGGACCGCTTGCCCTCCGGTCGTTTGCGTCGACGGCCACCTCGGGGCGGCTCAGCGGACCATTCTAAAACAGCTCAAAGAATCCGGGGCAGACCTGCGATACCATGGCGACTACGATTGGCCAGGAATTTCGATCGCCAACTACGTAATTGCGAAATACGGCGCCGTACCGTGGCTTTTCTCAGCGGCAGACTACGTTGCCGCCGCCAAAAGCGCTCCTCACCCCGCAATACCGCTCAACGGACGGCCCGTCATTGCCTCATGGGATGCTGACCTCACCACGGCCATGATGACGACCGGAATCAAGATCGAGGAGGAGGCCATCGCCGAGCGGATCGTCGACCTTTTGGGCAAAGAATCGCGACACGCCTGACTACATCCGAGAACACACTCCTGTCCGGACGATCGACCGCGTTACGTCGACGATGAAGCAGATCTCGTCGGTTCTGCACCGAGTTAAGCCACGACGTAGCCCATCGCATCGTCGCGCGCCGATTGATCGCTGTTTGCAAGAAAGGACCGTTTGAGAAATCAGCTGCTCAAACGGTTTTGCTAGCTAAGCCATTGAAATGGTGGGCGCACCAGGGCTCGAACCTGGGACCAGCTGATTAAGAGTTAGCTGATCCCGAACCTTCAAAGCCGGAACGTTTTAGCTAATATCGGAGACAAGTCAGCGATCTCTTGCTACTTGCAAGTGGACAACGACGACTTCGGTTGACGACCAGTTCAGTCCGTAAACTCTAGCTTGAATCGTCCCAATCCGGTCGGCGTGGCCGTGAATTTGACGGTCTTTTCTGTGAGATCGGCCAAGTTACCCGATGCAAACTTAAACGACGTCTTACCGTACGCTTCGACGCTAACAGCTGTGTCGCCGTCCATGACAATGTAGCCGATGCCATCCAAGAGCTGCTCAGCCGCAAAGCCAACGGGCGAGCGGTGAAGACCAAAAGAGGCCAGGTAGGTTCCCTCCTCGTTATCACACTCAACGACAGATATTGCTGTGACTATGGCGTCCTTGAATAACCCATCTACGCCACGACAAGTATATTGGAAGCTGACGATGTCGTGTTCATTCCGATCGCCCACCGGCTCACGAGCTGTCGCGACCGTGGTGCAGTCGTAGTGCCCGATTGAGTCCGCGAGCGCACCTCCACTCATCCCAATCAAGCCGAATACCGCACATACTGTAGTAACAAAGAAGGATTGTGTCATTCTGGCTATATCTTCTGGAACCGGTTTGGCTCGCTACGTACAACTTGACGCAACGTCCGATTCAAGCCCTCCTCGGACGCGATTTCACCCCATTCGCGGTTCAGCGCACCGTTTGCCAATATCGGCGCGAATTTTACCAAGTTATCGACAGGTGGGCTCGGCGCGTTTCGGGACTAGAGCCCTCAGCCTAGTCTCGATGGCCAATCAGCAAGAAGACAATGTGAATTCGCGTATCCGGGCGACCGCTGCGGCGGTCGCATTGGCTCATAGCCTCCAGCGTCTTGTCATCGGGGTGTACGACTACGAGGCTGACGCCCAAGATATCAGCGCCTTGGTGCGGGAGGACCGAGTTAGCGGATATGATCACATGACCCATTTTGGAGCCAGCGACGAGTTGCCGAACCTATACCACCAGGGAGAGGAGTCTCATTTCAAGCTTATGGCGAACCGCTCAAAGGCGTACAGCGGCTTCGATCACGACACTCGCTTCTCAGTGAAAGTCACGCGTCGTGAAGCCCATATATTCGACTGCAATGAAGAATCCTATTTTGCGTACAGCGGTGATGATGTGCAGACCCTTTGCTGAGCGCATGGCTCGCGGAAGGCGAACCGTCCAGCGAGAGGCACAACGACTTGGCATGCGGCAAATTCGGCCTCTAGCGCAGCGCGTTTGATCCCAAGACAATTGAGTGGCACCGGAATCTAGGCGACCCCAGGCACATGGGGGCGACCTTTGATGTGACGCGAACAGATGGTTTCGAACGGCTTCATGCGGGGATTCTGAAAACCAGGGGAAAACTACTTGCCACTAGTGCGTCGAAAGCACAGCGCTCGTCGGACAAACGTTGCTCGAGATATTTTCGCTCGAGGTCACTCGGCTGACATTGAAGTAAACGGCGATAGCGGTGGATGCGGTTACGATGACTGCGCATGGCAGCAAGATCCTCACTGATCGTCGTCGTCACACTTTTGTCCTGGCCTACATCGTTTCGTGAAGTGGGGTGGTGAGGAAACGCTCAGAAACTTTCGTAACCGTCTGCGTTCGCTGATGGGCGCAGTACGCGCGCTCGGCCCAGGCAAGGACGGGTGCAGGCGCGCCGGCCTCCCACGCGTTGCCGAACGATGCCGGCTGGAGTCTGGTTGGATAGTAAGCGGCAAACTCAAAGCTTCACGGCGGCTTTCGTCCCCAAGCATGAAAGATGCGTGGCAGCCCGACGGTCGTGTCAGGCCTATCGAGGTACGCTTCGAGCTCGGCTGTGATGCCGCCGATCTCCTGGATACTAGCGAGCCCCAACTGAATCAGCGCATCGCGATTAGCCGCGAAAGTCAGCAATGGGACACGTTTGACGTCGCCATTTCGCCCGTATGGCTGGACCATTGAGGAATGAACATTAGAGAAGCCAGCGGTTTCGAGAAGACGGAGAAGCCTGCGGCCGATCAAGGGGTCACCGCCACGTCGCCGCACCGCCTCAACAAAGAGTTGGCCTTTGCGCTGAAATGCCGCCGACGCCGGATCGCAGAACTCACCCTCACAATCGATATCCTGCACCACGATCATGCCCCCAGGACGTAGCGCCTCGTACGCCTGTCCGAGCGCCTGGCCAGGATCGGCGAGATGGGTAAGGACGAACCGCACGCTTACCAGCGACGCGCCGTGCACCGGCCAATGCTGTATGACGTTTGCGCAGCAGAATTCGACATTGGGGATGCCACGCCGCCTCGCCTCTGCTCGCGCGAGGACGATTTTGTCTTCGTCGAGGTCAAGACCTATGACTTGGCCGGCTCGGCCGACCCTTTTTGCCAGTTCGAATGTCACATCACCACCACCACAGCCCGCATCGACGGCCGTGCAGCCCTCGAGCGGTTCGGACCGATCGAGCAGTAAGCGCGTCGGCTCAGCCAGCACACGGGCAATCACTGCAAGACGCGCCCGCCCCTCCTCTTCACCTCTCAGGACGTAGGAGGTGAGATGTTTGGTCGTCATCGAGCCCTCTGCGATGATTGAATTAGATCTGCTCTGACCATGCGCAGACTCCTTGGTGAGCCCTGCCGTTCGGTCGATGACCCGATTATTATCGCGGTCTAGCCAGCGGCCAGTCCAACGGAAGCTGCCTCGAAGTTTGGACGTTGTTTCCGATCGTTGCGAAAGCCGCTGTATTGGCTTAGCCGAACTTGAACAGCACACCGTAGCCGCCTCGGGGATAGCTCCATTCGATGTCGCCGGTCTCCTCGCAAATGATCCGGCAAGTGCCACATTCGACGCAGCCATCGACGGTGGACTCGACTTGGCCCTGTTCGTTGAGTTCGTAGCAGCGCGCTGGGCAGGCATTGAGCATCGACAAAAGCTGCCGCGATGGCTTGGTGTGCGGCCGCACCTTGATGTGTGGACGGCCGGTATCGACGAGGTAGCGGTTGTAGAATAGCTTGTCCTCGACACGCATGGATTGCTCGATCGACATAGTTTGGTCTCCGTCGTTGGTCCCTGCTATTTCGCCATTCACCGCCAAGCGCGCATGAGGCCAAAGGCATCGCCGAACAGACCGCTCCGCGAGCGCGCCTTGGTGAACGATTTAAGTGTGAGCTTCTCCTTTTCGACTTTCGGCGTACCGTCGACACGCAGAAAGTTCTGCATAGCCTTGGAGACGAGTTGCGGATAGGTCAGAAAGAAGTTTTGCGACCGGGTGTGCATCAGCGCCGGCATATCCTTGTACTTCCTTAGATCCTTGATCACGAAGGATTCATCGAGCTTTTTCTTGTACAGCGCCAGGTTCTGCGGGAGCATCGGTTGGTTCTGCGACTTGATCTGAAGGATCGCTTCCGCCGCGATCCTGCCCGATGTCATAGCGAGGTTTGATCCCTCGCGATGAATTGTGTTGTTAAGCTGCGCGGCGTCACCGACCACGACCCAGCCCTTGCCGTAGAGTTGCGGGATCGCCTTGAAGCCGCCCTCGGGGATCAGATGGGCAGAATATTCCTTCACCTCGGAGCCTTCTATCAGAGGCGCGACCGAAGGATGCCGCTTGAAGCGATCGAGCAAGCCATAAGGGGTCTCGCCGGTGCGCTGGAAGTCGGCGACCAAACAGCCGATACCCAGCGAGATGCATTCCTTGTTGGCATAGATAAAGCCCATGCCGGTCATGCCGCGAGAAATCGTGCCTACAGCTTCGATCACCACGCCTTCGTCACCCTTCAGATTGAAGCGCGATTCAATGGTTTCCCGCGGCAGGAAGTGCATTTCCTTGACTGCGAGCGCAACCTTCTCGGGCTTCGGCCGCTCGCGTAAGCCGGCGCGCGTACCGAGCACGCCATTGACCCCCTCTGCCAGCACGACGACGTCAGCCTGGATCTTCCCGTCGCGGCGATCGGTCCGTACGCCGGTCACGTTGCCGTGGGCATCTCGGACCAGGTCGGTGACCGTCGTTTCGCATAATACTGTGGCGCCGGCTTCGCGAACCTTTTGCGAGAACCATTTGTCAAACTGAGCGCGGATGATGGTGTATCGGTTCGGCTTGTCCTCGTTGAAGTCCTCGGAGCGGTAGTGCAAGCCGGTGTGCGAGCGGTCATCCATCATCCAGAAGCGCTGCTCGACCAGATGTCGCTCAAGGGGAGCCTCGTCACGGAAATCAGGAACAAGCTTCTCCAGCATGTCGGCATAGAGGATCGCACCCTGCACGTTCTTTGAGCCGGAATATTCGCCGCGCTCGAGCTGCAATACTTTCATGCCACGCTCGGCCATTGTGAGCGCTGCGGCATTACCGGCCATGCCTGCGCCAACGACGATGGCATCGAACTTTTCCTCGATCATGATCGGACTCCTTCGATCTGCTTCCGGTCGCGGGAATGTGGCAACAGCCGCGCGCGGAACGCGTCGGTGAGCGGCGGCAAGAGATGTATGGCATCGGTAACGATGCCTATATGAGCGAAGTCGAAAATTGGCGCGTTCTTGTCGGTGTTGATGGCCACGATCAGATCAGCCCCTTCGACGCCGACACGGTGCTGGATCGCCCCCGAAATGCCGGCGGCGATGTAGAGTTTTGGTCGGATCGTCTTGCCGGTCTGGCCGATCTGGCGATCAGAGGTGACCCAGCCCTTCTGCACGAGCGGTCGCGAACTGCCGTATTCGGCCCCAAGCACGGACGCGAGCTGGTGTACCAGCTTGAAGTTCTCCGGTGATCCAAGCCCAAGCCCGCCCGCAACGACCGCGTCGGCATAAGCAAGATTTGATTTTGCTGAGTTGCGGTCGGGCAGAAAGGAGAGAACTTTTGTAACGATGTCGTCTTCGACGAGACCGAGTGGATGGGTGATGATGCGGCCGACCGGGCGTACGACGCGCTTTGGCATCGGCATCACGCGGGGGCGGACGGTAGCCATTTGCGGGCGGTAGTTCAGCGTGTAGATCGTGCAGAGTAAAGAGCCGCCGAAGGTCGGTCGCGTCGCAGCCAACGATCCATCAGCGTCGACATCGAGCTCCGTGCAATCCGCAGTAAGTCCCGTCAGCAGCGTAGTGGCGACCGAGCCCGCGAGATCGCGGCCGAGCGTAGTGGCTCCCAATAGCAGGATCTCCGGCTTGTAGGTGTTGACGACATCGGTCAGGGCCTTGGTGTAGGACTCGTTGCGATAGTCAGCCAAGATACTGTGCGCGACCATGTATGCGAGGTTGGCGCCATAGCAGAAGGACTGGGCCGCGGCCTGCTGCGTAGCCTCGCCCTCCGGGCCGATGATGACAGCGGCGAGATCAACTTTGAGCTTATCGGCGAGCTTGCGGCCGGCACCCATGAGTTCCCAGGACACGGGGTGCACAACACCACGTTCCTGCTCGACGAAAACCCAGACGTGCTTGTAAGCCTTAAAGCGATCGGGCAGCTCCTTCTTGGTCGCGGCGCGCCCAGAGGCGACGGCCGGAGCGCGACTTTTGGATGCAGAGCTCATGGTATTGATTTCCTTGCTTTATTAGTCGAGCGCCAAGCCGTGAGATCGGCTTCCGGGTTCGTCTGGCGCTTGACGATCATCTCTCTCAGCACAGCGGCCATCCATCGCGCGGATCTCGGTTACAGCTGCCATTGCCGCGCAGCTCCGGTCCAAAGAAGCGTCAGCGTTGACGGCAAGCCGCAGAAGGCCTTTCCCCCTCTGAAGCATGATGGTCTTGCGCACAGCGTGCACTCGAATCCGCCCGGAAGCCGCGAGATGCTTGTGGTAGACGTCGATATGCATGCGATTCTCCAGGGCTTTGCTGCGAATGCAGACAGCAAGTGTCGTACCAACTGTGGCCGCAATCGAAATCGAATATCAATACAGAGGCTTACGACAACGGCGGCATGACTTTCGTTCAGCCGGAAGCACTAGAGCTGACAAAGATGCGGCGACACGCGTCGGAGACCGAACAGAGGCATTAGGTCCGGTCACTCCACGCCAATACAGTCACCGCAAAGGAGTGTTAGCACGACGTAGCGTTGCGAGGTCTTGCAGACGCAACGGCCTCCGAGCAATCTGAGGCTACGCTGCGTATTCCGGTCCTCACCACTATAAAACGAGCGAGAACTTTTTAGGCCGGGTAAAGACGACGTGCTGTCGCTAAAACGTCTCCAGTTGCACCAAACTTGTCGTTTTCTTCGCCTGTGGCGCGGTCGCTTCTTTGAGGACCTTGAAAACGCGTTGATCGATTGGGGAGGAACCAACGAAATCCGTGTATGCCCGCTCCAGCACGGCCTTACAACGTTCTGCGACCGCTGCATCGGTCGCGCTGGTCAGGTCTTCGTCTGCGAGATACTGCCCCATGCGCTGCAGTATGTGGAGCCGAGCCACGTTGACAACTTTGGGATCGTACTTGACGCCGAGTACGTCAAAAAACTCCTCGGCCGCAGCCGCCTTGCTCAACCGCGAAAGGATTCCGTCAGCCATTCGTCTTCTCCATCGTTTCTTCTACCGTGGCCCAATGACGGGTGGCGACGCATGCTCATCAAACGGGTGGCAAACCGCTGGCGTGGCGGCGAGCTCCTCTATGACAGAGATGGCGACTATTCGGGACACGGCGGCCTCACATTCCGTTGAGCATCGAGCGCTCGCGGACCTCGCGCCAGATCGCCATCACAGTCTCGCGCGCGACCCCGCCCTTATGCTCGACGGCATGCTGCCGAACGCGCGCAAGGATTGCCTTGCCTTCCTCGGCGCTCACGGAAAGCTGCAATTCGTTCAGCAGCGCTGTGATAGCGGCCAGCCCTGAATGTTTGCCGACGACAAAGCGGTTAGAGCGACCGAACAGCTGCGGATCGAGCGCCTGATAACTGCGCTGGTCCTTCAGGAGGCCATCGACATGGATGCCTGATTCGTGGGTGAAGATATGCTCACCGACGATCGCCTTATTGAGCGGAACGCTACGGACCGCAGCGGCCGCGACGACAGCCGCGACATTGTCCAGCTCCGGGAGCACAACGCCCGTGTTGCATCTATAAAGCTGTTCGAGCGCGACAGCGACCTCCTCCAGCGGCGCGTTGCCCGCACGCTCGCCGAGGCCGATCACGGTGACCGAGGCATGCGTTGCGCCGGCCTTGATTGCGGCAAGCGTGTTAGCGGTCGCGAGACCCAGATCGTCGTGGCCGTGGAACTCAAGCTCGAGATCGGTTGTGGCACGCAGCGCCGCCACCAGCGCAAAGGCTGCGTCCGGGTCGAGCACGCTGAGCGTATCGGCGACACGAAAGCGCCGGGCGCCCGCGTCTTTTGCCGCGGTGATCAGCTCGATCAGAAAGTTGACGTCGGCGCGCGAGGAATCCTCGCCTCCGACTGCGACATCGAGCTCGTTGTCGCGAGCGTAACCGACGACCCGCCTTACTTGCTCGAGCGCGGCAGCCCGGTCGGTGCCGAGCTTGGCCGCGATTTGCACGTCGGAGGATGGGATCGAGACATTGACCATTGAGACGCCGGAATCGATTGCCGCATCGACGTCGGAAGACTTCATCCGGCACCAACCAATGATTGTGGCGGCTAGGCCGGCTTCGGCAATAGCGCGGATCGCGCTGACTTCTTCATGGCCCATCGCCGGCGTACCGGCTTCGATCTCGGTGATCCCGGCCTTTGCCAGTGCGCGTGCGATCGATACTTTTTCCGCCGTTGTGAAGGCCACGCCGGGGGCCTGCTCGCCGTCGCGTAACGTGGTGTCGTTCAGGACTATCTGTCGTGTCTGCGAGCTGCCGGACAGAGTCGTTCCACCGAAGGCCATGTGCGGATTCCGTTGTTCCCGTTGAATCGTGAGCAACAGCCGTGCCAGGGCGGTGGTTGACGAACCGCTTGAAATCACTCCACTTCTAACCAGCGCCCCACTTGTCGCAAATGAAACAATGTCGAAAGCCACACATATCAGATATCGGTCGGCGTGCGACGAATGTGGACGATGATCTCCAGCCGCGAGATCTCGTGGTCCGGTAAGGCCTCGGGCGTCCGCGCAAGCTGGAGCTTTTCGGGGATATCGATCAAAATGTCTTCGCCGACGAGATAGAAATGCGGATGCATGCTCGGATCGATGTCAAAGAAGGACTTTGAGCCGTCTGGCGTGATCCGGCGCAACAAGCCAGCTTGCGTGAAATGGTTCAGCGTGTTGTATACGGTCGCAACCGAGAGCTTGACGTTGGCTTCGATCGATTCTCTGAAGAGCATCTCGGCAGTGACGTGGGGATCATCCCTTGCGAAGAGCAACTGAGCCAGCAGCACGCGCCGGCGCGTCGGCTGCAGGCCCGCATCACGCAGCCGCCGCATGCACGCTTTTGCGCAATTTCCGGCAAAGCCAAAGCGCAAGGGTCCGGGCATCACAGCATGCGGGGGTGCTTCGCAGCTTCTGGCGGAGCGCATACTCGATTGCTCACGCCCGCGGATGGCCTGCGGCTCCGGCATGACTTTCGATTCTCTGCAAATGTTCGCGGCGACGCTCCGCCATCCTGCTCTCGCCGCTCTCCTCACCGAAACAGTGATTGAAGTCGCAGCATTGCGTACACACTGGCGTCGTACACATCACCAAACCTTCGTTCTCGCACAAGCTGCGATAGAAGAAGCGCTTCCAGCGCATGTTTTTGGTGTTTTGCGCCGCCAGCGGCGCAAAATGGCGCATCAATAAGCGCGTCAACTCGGCCCGCTCGCGTAATCCGAGTTCTTCCCACAAATGGTTCGGTTCCATCGCACGCCTTGCGACCATCGCTGCGAGCCAGCGACTGATCTCGCTCTCGGCCGATCGCTGCCCGAGCAGGAGGTCGCGCAGCATGATCTCTTCGTCACTGGCTGAACCGGAGTTTTCCATCGAGATGATGGCCGGCACGGGCGCAGATAGGAAACATTGTGCCAGGAGTTCATTGAGTTCCTCCGCGGTCAGGCCCGTGCGCTCCGGAAGCGGCCCTCCATCCATAACAGCGGCACAAAGAACTGAGGCGAACACATGCCGGTCAAACTGGTCATTATCCGTTACGTCAGCGTCTGCCGGATCGCAGCCAATTAGAACTCGGTAGAGTTCAATCCCGACAAGCAGCCTGTCAGCGGGAGTCCCACTCGACGGAGTCGACATCGCAGCGATTAGCCCCTCTTGCGATGCAGTCACGGACAACTCCATTGGTTGGATCCTATCAGCCTTGATGCGTGCCGCCGCGACATTGTTTCTCTCTGAAAAACCTGAGCACACGGGCGTCGGGAAAGAGAACAGCGCTCGCCATACGCGCTGGCGTGGTCTCAGCCCTCACTCGAAGTTGCCGCATCCAAACAGCAACTAGCGTGCCATTCGCCGCGCGTGCTTTAAGCGCCCGACCATGCTCGAAAATGGTCGACAGACGCAATCGACGGGCGCTGCGCCAAACCTTTTTGTTACTCTGTCAGAAACAGGACAAGGATTGCGGCTCTGAAAGTGCGATTTTGATGCAACCGCACAAGCGGAACGGAAATTGCTAACTCTGCATCGTGACACGATTTGAATAGGAGGCGACACGAGGCGTCGCGACAGCCAAGGCCGTCGACGACGGCGCGTGTTCGAGGTCAATCAGGACAAAATCACCCACGCGGCGTTGCAATTCATGCTTCATGACGAAATCGAGGCCCATGTGCTGGCCACGCCTGAAGAGGCCTATGCGCGAGTATCAACTGACTCACCCCGATGCTGCTCGTTTCACTTTGCTGAAGAGCTGCGGACGATTGACGAACTCACCGGAAAGCTCGGAGGTGCCCGCGTTCACATCGTCACCGACACGTCCGATGAGATGGGGGCACCTGAGCGCGTGTGAGGATGGGCGAACCAAGGCACGGTTATCAAACTGTTGACGCTGCTTGAGGGCATGGGGAAGAAGGTCAACACCATCTTGGGCCACGGCAAAGCCGCGCCAGCGATCCGGCTTCGCCTGATGAAAAAGGAATCTTGGACATGACTACTGTTTTGTTTTGGCAGAAGCCTGGCTGCCGCACGAATGCGCGCCAAATTTGCGCGTTGGAGGCAGCGGGTCATCATGTCGTTGCAAAGAGCTTGCTGACCGAACTCTGGACCGCGTCCGATCTACGCACATTCTTCGGTATCACGCCGGTTCGGTCCTGGTTCAACCCAGCCGCGCCGCGCGTGACGTCGGGCGAGGTCGATCCGGAGGCGATCGACGCAGCCAGTGCGATCGCCTTGATGCTCTACGATCCGCTGCTGATCAGGCGTCCGCTGATCGAAGCCAATAACGCAAGATGTGCCGGATTTGACCGCGAGCCGGTACCATCGCTGCTGGGCTCAAGCCCGAGGCGAGAGCTTCAGAACTGCGCGCGAACGCAAACGGCGTCGCGGCCGCGGTGTGCGGAGGTGTGATGTGTTTGCTTCGTAGGTGGTCTACAGCGCTGTGAGGAAATCTACCACGATGTGAATGCGTTTTTTTTCTCAGAAAGTTTTGCCAGTCTGGCGCGTTGGACGGATCAGAATGCCGGAATAAGGCGCAAACTCGTGGCGCGATCCAACGGTTTGCTTTTTGCCCACGATCTCAATCAAGGCATGACCCTTTTGCCACTGCCTGATCTTGATGAGACGCTGCTAGATTGTATTTGGGAGTATCGGCGGGCGGGATAGTTTCGCGCAAGCCCGCTCTGATTATTTGTACACGCCTTACGCGGAGATGTCGCCCGAGCGAACACCAGCCGCGAACGTTTCGAGATGGCGCACCACATCTTCGCCCGCGCGTGGCGGATGATCTGCTTTTGTGGCGCGTCTCGGGCTCACTGTTGAAGTGCTGTGGCTTAACACTAGCGCCATGCTCCGGCGTCCGGATCCCACCGGCCCTTCGCACCCTCCGGCACGCTGAGGCTGTCGATGACGGGGCCGAAGAAGCGCCGCAGATTCTCCTGTAGTTGTGGAAACGGCGGCGGCTCAAAACTCGGCGGAGTCCGGCGGAGGAAGCCGGTCCATAACCCGCGCTCTTCCGCGATGGCGGCAAATGCCTCGGTGAGGCCCACAGGCATGTCGGTCGGGAACGCCGTCTCTCGGCGCCGAAGCGTCCCGCCGACTGCCTCGACCACGCTGGACAGGTCGAAGGGGAAGGTGCGTGTCGTGACCCAGATGTCGTGGAAATCCCTGATCCGGCCGTTGATCTCACCGAAGCGGACCATCGCCTCGAACTTCTCGGCGACCACGGTTTCGGGTGGGTACATTAGGATGTTCGCCTGCGGAAGGCCTGGCAGTAGGCTTGGGAAGTTCTCGCGCTTCGGCGGCGGATAGACGCGGTCTCCGAAGCCGATGTCAACCAGCACAGGGATGACCGCCCCGGCTAGACGCCCTTTCAAACTCAACCGAGTGCCCTGATACTTGTCGGCTTCACGGAGGGGCTCGGTCTTCAGTGTGGCTGGGTCGAAAACGATGCCGTCTTCGGGGACCTCCACTTGGCAGATGCGCGTGAAGAGCTCGGCGAGCGCTGCATGATCGGGATCGCCGTAGCCGAGGAGGTCGAGATCTCCAGTCGGGCGAAAGGCATGCTTGGGCCAGGTGACGAACAGCATCGCGCCTTTGAGCACATAGCGCTCGGCGGCGTCTGTCTGGCTGAGACGGAACAGCAGGCGTTCGATAGCGTAGCGCGTCAGCAAGCGTCCGAAATCGTCACGGTGCTGTTTAGCGTGCGCGAGAAGTTTGGCCCGGATCGACGCGGCTGGATCCTTGACGATCTTGCCCGTCATTGCATGACCTTGATAAGAGGCCCGATCCGGCTTGCGACGCGGTCGATGGCCGCAAACTTCATTAGCTCGCTCGGAGTGGTCTTCCTCTTTTGCAAAGCGTCGCGGAGAGCTTCGATCGCCACGTCCTCGCCGACGTGGCGGCGATGCTTAAAGCAATCGGCGACAGTTTTCGCGACACCGTAGATTGGCACCTGCACACCTTCCACCTCGACGTGTTCGACGCCAGCCGTTAGGGCTTCGCCGGTCGCACGGACAATTTCCAGCCGAAGACCCGGCGCATTCGGCGTGCGGGACTTGTGAGGTATGGTCATCCAGACAGCATGCGGCAGTTGGGTGGTCAGCTCGTGCTGACGAAGGGCGCTGACCAGGCTGACGACGCCGTTTGGTACCAAACGCGCTGCCTCAGCCAGATTGTGCGCGATGTCTTGCCCGACGCGCTCGGGGTCTTGGTAGAGGCCGCGACCGAGGCGGACAAGATCGCCGGCGTCGGTGAGGCGCTTTAGGTAGACGAGTGGGATGCCGGCAGCCTTGAAATCTCGCGCACGCGCAATTCCCCGAGTCCGGGCGATGCTGAGGGCGCGCTCGCGATAATTAAGCTGACGTTCGGCCATATTGTTATCAATTGTCGGCAGAAATCACCAATTGTCAACAAAAAGGAACATTCTGGATTTATTAGCTGATGTCATATATATTCTATGACATGGCCTCTTCGAGTTCTCATTCTGATCTCACACCGAAGCACGTGCGGGCAGCACGTGCTCTCCTTGCATGGTCGCAGCGAGATCTCGCGAAGGCGGCTGGGGTGGCGACCTCGACAATCGCCGACTTCGAGCGCGGCCAGCGGACGCCCGTGGCAAATAATGCCCAAGCTATCCGTGGCGCCCTTGAAGGGGCTGGTATTCGGTTCCTGCCCGCTGGCGCCGTCATAGGGCCGGCCGTGCCAATCATTACCAAGTCGGATCGTCCCGGCGCACCGATCAGATGGGTCACCGCTGAAGATCTTTCGGACTGGGCCAACCGTACCGATGGCGCTGTCAGCCTGCCGACCCTTCTAGCACACCTGATCCACGCTACCCTCGGTCCAGCGGCTCAACTTCGCTTCCCCGCCGACGAGGGCGTCCGGCATCCTGGCTGGGACGGGCTTACCTCGACTGTGGTCGGCAGTGCTTATGTGCCTGTAGGCGAGGCGGGATGGGAGATCGGTGCTCAGCGCCAAAACGTCGTCCAGAAGGCCAGTGACGATTACCGAAAGCGAACGGCCAAACCCGAGCCGCTCGACCCTACCAACGCAACCTATGTATTCGTCACTCCGCGCCACTGGCCGCAAAAGAACGCGTGGGCAAAAACGCGCCAGGATGAAGGTCCCTGGCAAAAGGTTCTCGCCTATGACGCCGACGACCTAGTTCACTGGATCGAGCAAACGCCCGCCGTCGGACTCTGGCTTGCGACCCGTCTGGACAAACGGCCACCCGGGACGCGAGAGCTCGAAGAGGTTTGGGAGGAATGGTCGCTTGCGACCCAATGGCCTCTGACGGAGGACCTGGTTCTCAGGGACCGGGATCAGGACGCCGCCGAAATCCTACGTTGGCTTCGCGGCGAGCCGTCCGTTTTTTCCCTCCAGGCGACCACGACGGAAGAGGTAGTGGCGTTCTTCCACGCCACTCTCAGCGAGCTGCCCCACGACTTGGCGACCGCCTACCGCGCCCGCTGTCTCGTTGCGACTACCGCCGCTGCGGCCCGGGCTCTGGCCAATGCTCCCGCGCCTCTTATCCTGCTACTAACAGAGCCGGAGCCTGGTCTAGCCCGGAGTCTTGCGGAGCGCGGCCACTTTGTCCTGCAGGCCTACGACGAGCGTCCGGTGCCCCGCGGAGAAGTCCGCACGCTTGCCCGACCGTCACGCGAAGGGATCGCCAGCGCGTTGACAGGTGCCGGCATTGCCGAGCCGCGTGCGAAGTCGCTCGCCCGCGACAGTGCTCGCAACCTCGCCGTCCTACGTCGTTTGATTCCTGGGGCTCCTGGGCGACTTCCAAAATGGGCGGAGGAGCCGCCGCCCCAGGCTCTACTCGCGGCGCTCTTGGCTGGAGGCTGGGATGAAAACGCCGGAGCTGATCGGGCTCGGCTCTCGGAGCTCGCCGATCAGCCTTATGACACCGTGATCGCCGCTCTAACGCCATACATTGGCCAATTCGACAGCCTGTTGCAGAAGATCGGTTCGACTTGGCGCGTCGCCTCTCCGTCAGACGCTTGGTTTCTGCTCGCGCACTACCTGACGAGCGCCGACATAAAGCGGTTTGAGGCCGCGGCGTACGCCGTCCTAGGGTCGGCGGACCCGCGCTTCGACATGGATCCCGGCGAGCGCTGGATGGCCGCCGTTCGCGGCATTCACCGGGACTACTCGGGCATGCTGCGTCATGGCATTGGTCAGGTCCTCATCATGCTCGCCCTGTGGGGCGACCGAGTTCGCGCTGCGCCTGACGTCGCTCGGCGGGCCGACGCCATTGTAGGAAAGCTGCTTCAGAACGCGGATCAGCGACGGTGGTGGTCGCTCTCCCGCGACTTTCGTCTATTGGCCGAGGCGTCGCCGGGCGCCTTCCTGAGCGCAGTCGAAAACAGTCTCGACCAGAACGCCCCTCCCATCGGCGCTCTCTTTGGCCACGACGAGGGTGGAGTGTTCGGTGCTGAGCACCTGTCCGACTTGATGTGGGCTCTAGAAGCCCTCGCCTGGTCGCCAGACTGGATGCCGCTGGTGACCCATGTCCTGGCGCGCTTGGACGCCATCGACATCAAACCTCGCCGGTACACAAATGGCCCAGCAAACAGCCTGCGCGTGATCCATCTGCTCTGGTTTCCGCAGACCTATGCCAAGCTCGACGAGCGGCTTCGCGCGCTAGATCTGATCAGAAAGCGGGAGCCAGACGCTGCGTGGAAGCTGATGCTCGGTATCCTGCCCCGGGGGCACGATACCTCGACGCCATCGCCCATGCCGCGTTGGCGCGACTTCACTGTCGACAATGCGGAAACGGTTACCTGGGCCCTGATTGGGCGGGGGACTACCGCGATCAGCGAGCGCCTGCTTGCCGACGTTGGGCTTAGCCCAGCGCGATGGTCGCTTCTGCTCGACCGCCTCGGGGATCTGGCGCCCGACCCCGCCGCCGCGCTGGAGGCGCTTGAGGCGACGGAGCCGCGGATTACGGACAGCAACGATCGGTCGATGTTCTGGGACAAGCTGCGGCGGGTGCTCAACCATCACCGACAATTTCCGGACGCCGAGTGGTCACTGCCAGCGGCAGTGTTGGATCGACTAGAAGCGGTCTACGACCGGTTCGCCCCCACCGATCTTCTCGAACAGGTTGCCTGGCTTTTTCAGCAGTCGATTCAACTGCCGAAGCCTTCAGGTGTGGGCTGGGAAGCGGAACAGCGGGATGTCGAGACCGCGAGGCAGAAAGCCGCGCAGGCGGTCTACGCCAAGGGCGGGATCGCAGCCATGCTGTCACTTGCCAGACTGACTGATACTGCGGGCTATCTTGGCAAGGCGCTCTATGACAGCAGGTTGTCGGCACGCGAGCTCGACGTCCTACTCGAAGCAGCAGTTCGGAGCGACAACGCCCGCGAGCGGGACGTGGCGCACGGCCTGATTATCTCCATTTTCCGAGATCGCAAGGAGCCTTGGGCGGCGGCGCTGATCGGAAAGGCGAGAGCCGAAAGCTGGAGCGACACCACTCTGCAGACGATTCTACGCGCCCTTCCAATCGAGCGCTGGACCTGGGATCAGGTCGCCAGCATCGGCGGTGAAATCGAAACAACATACTGGCGCCGCGCGCCAGTGTCCTGGATGAGCGACGACAGCAAAGATGTCGCGTACGTTATCCGTAAATTGATCGGCGTCGGCCGCGCCCGGCACGCCCTCCCGCTCGCGGGGCGCGGCAACAAGGTTCATCTGCCGACCGACTTGCTGGTCGAGGTACTGCAGGCCGCCCGTCAACCGTTCGAAAATGACGGCGACAGCAACGAGGCGACCACGTTCCAACACTACGTCGCAGAGATCTTGCAACTGCTCGACGAGCGCAATGATGTCGACCGAAACGCTCTCGTCGCCCTAGAATGGAACTACCTTCGGCTGCTGGAGCATTCTCGCCGACCGGCGAAGGCGCTGCTAAGGGCGCTCTCGGAACAGCCGTCGCTGTTCATTGAAATGCTGAGTGCGGTCTACAAGGCGAGCGAGGAAAGTGGGGTTGTCGATCCGGAGCCCGAAAACGCGGAGCATGCGCGAGCGGTCGCCACCCAGGCCTATCGCTTGCTGGAGCTTTGGAATCGGATCCCCGGTACACGCGATGACGGCATGATCGACGGCAATGCATTGGAGGCATGGATCAAAGAGGCCCGAGCCCTGGCCAAGGCGGCAGGACGTGAGGACGTCGCCGATGGTCGTATCGGCAACATGCTGTCGGCTTCGCCGATGGGCTCGGACGGCAATTGGCCGGCTGATCCTGTTCGGGAGGTGATCGATCTATTTCGTAGCAAGCCCATGATCGAAGGCTTCCAGATCGGCAAGGGCAACCGGCGCGGCGTCACCACCCGCATGCCCGGCGATGGCGGTGAACTCGAACGCCAGGAAGCTGCAAAGTACCGGACCTGGGCCAAAGCGATCGCCTATGATCATCCTCATACAGCTAAGGCGCTCGATGCTCTAGCGGAGAGGTACGAAGGGGACGCGCGTCGACACGACGAGGACGCCGAGCGTCTCGACTGGGAGCCATAGGATCACTTAGTCCAGGTGGCTTTCAAGGGCGGACAGCGACGGAGTGAGGCGTCGATTTCGATGGAGTGCAAAGGTCGCGTCTTGGTCCCTTTTCAAGGGTTTCACCACGAAGCGGCGGCCTTCGGCCGCCCTTGACCAGGGGACCAAGGCGCGAAAAACGACATCCATGCGAAACGACGCCGGGCCAGACGGCCCCCTTGGTTGGCAAGACAGCATGGGCCTAGGGGCGATATCTCGGCAGCTCCATAGGGATGCCGACACAGTCGACGCATCGGCTTCCTTCTTGCGTGTGGCCGGAGACAGGCCGTCGGGGCCTTCTCCCGCAACCGGAAAAGTGGGCCGCTAACTCCGCGCGAGCACCATGACGAGGCGGTCGACGCGCCGGCCATTCTTCAGATGAGACTCGACAATCTCGTCAATATCTTCCGGAGTGCTCGGACGATACCAGACACCGTCAGGATAGACGACCATCAGAGGGCCGGAGCCGCAGAAGCCGAGACAGTCGGCTGCGGTGAAGCCGATATCGGTCAACCCACCCGCCTCGATCGCTTTGCCGAGCCGTTCCCATAACGGTCCTCCGCCCGCCGCCCCGCAGCTGCCGTGCGGATGGTCAGGAGGGCGCTGAGTGTGGCAGGCGAAAACGTGATGCCGGTAGAGCTGTGGGAGTTCGAACTCATTCATGTTGCCGCTCATGCTTCTGTTACCGCAATCGATGTCGGAATCGCCTCGAGATACTGCTTTGACATAGAGTGGGTTAGGTCGCTCATTGTGTTTCCTTGCAAGTGATTCATTTCGGCACGGTGGTTTTGAGCACGAGCGCGTCGCAGCATGGATCATCCGATGCTGTTGGATGCGGCTCTTGCCGGCAAAGGCCTGCGAGGCGATTCGTGCGCCACAGTTATGTCCGGTGCCCGCCAGATCGGTCACGACCACATCCGCCTCCGGAAGCGCCTGGCGGATCAAGGCCTCAATTGCCGGCCCGGCCATCACCATGTCGTTTACTCCTGCTCTCGTCCAGTTTCATGCAAGGTCCAAACCAACTGTGAACAGGATCATTTGAAAAGACTTCCCTCGAAAGGGATGCAAATCCGACGTGCGTTGGTCAACAAACCAGCGGGCGGACGTCGCGAAGATAACAAGACTATATTGATGTCCTGTCGTGTTCGAGCCTTGTTCTGTCATGAATTCGCGGCTCGAAAGCTTACCCATGGCGGCCACACCTGAGGAAAGCTCGGACCAGTGTGAAGAAGCGACCCGCCCCGTATGAGGGCAGTGTCCACCTGATCTTCATGCGACCTGATCAAGAGAAGCTTAAATGGTCGACCATAACCGGACGCAGCGATGCGCAACAGCACAAGCGCCCTAGCAGTCCTCCGGGAGGAGGGCTGCGGGATCATTTCTCGTCTTCTCCTATATTTTCGGCTGTTCAGTAGATCGCCGCGCCTGCCCCTACATTGATTGAGGCGTCTTTCATCGTCTCGACAATAAATTCGATCTGGCTATCAGTAAGATGCGTATGAAATGGCAGTGCGACGGCGCGATCGGAGATCTTCTCCGTCACCGGCAGATCGCCACGGCGATAGCCGAGATCGAGATAATGCCGCTGCAGGTGCAGAGGATGGTTGTAGGCTGCAGCCTCAATCTGCTCAACGTGGAGATCCTCGACGATCGCGTCGCGGCTGGAGCGCGTGAAACGTGTCCCGAGATGGACAACATAGAGGAACCAGTTCACTAGGGTCACGTCGGGTCCGACGTAGGGCGGTTTGATGCCTTCGAAGGACTGCATATGCGTCGCATAAAGCTCTTCAGTCAGCCGGCGACGCTCCAGGATCTCGTCGATACGCCTTAGCTGCGTAATCCCCAGTGCAGCGGAGAGATCGCCAATTTCGGCTTGATATGGCACGGCCGAACCGACGGTAACGGAAGAACGCTCGTCCGGCCGATGCGAACGGTGACGACGAAGTGCCACCGCAAGATCGATATCATCGGTAACCACCATGCCCCCTTCGCCGCAGGTCAGAAGCGAGGGCTGCGCGAAGTCGAACACAGAGACATCGCCGAAGGTGCCGACCAATTGGCCCTTATAACGTGAGGCCACGGCCTCAGTAGAATCTTCCAGCAGCAGAAGATTATGCCTTCTCGCAATATTGCGCAGATCCGACCAGGCTGCGGGATGGCCATTCGTGTTGCCGGCGAGGATTGCGCGAGTCTTTGGCGTAATGCGGTCCTCGACTCTCTGCGGCGCGAGCGTCCCAGACCAATAGTCGATGTCCGCAAATACCGGTCGTGCACCGGCGAGGCTGATGCCGTGCGCAGTTTCACGATATGAATAGGATGAAGCGATCACTTCGTCGCCAGCGGCAATGCCGCAAGCTTTCAGAGACAGTAGAAGGCCGATGGTGCCGTTCGGTACCGCAACGGCATAGTTCCGCCCGAGATAGGTGGCAAATGCCGCCTCGAATTGTTCCGTGAGCGGGCCGCTAGAGAGCCGCGGCGAGCGCAACACGCGATCTACTGCCGCAATTTCGGCCGGGGTAATGTCGGGATCCGACAACGGAATCAAGGATTCATGGCCCGTTGGAATCGGCTCTTCGTCCGCCTTCGCAACGCAGCCGTGGGCTAGGGTTGGTCCGGTCACGGCTCGACCGCCCGCTTGGCGAGCACAATGCCGGTCGCCCGCATCGGATCGTCCGTGATCCGGGCACAATGATCAGCGCTATCGAGCAAATGCAGGTCGAATTGTCCGACGCTGTGAAAAGGCGTTTCGGTAAGGTCTGAAGAGTCGCAGCGGATCCAGGCGAGATGCGGATATCTCTGTCGCAACGCCGCATAGGCTTGAGAAGCTTCATCGAATGACGCGAGCGCGCGCTCGATGTCCGCAATTTCGCCTGCTCCTAAAGCCATCAAACGGATCCTTATTGCCAGAACACGCGTTCCGGATCGGCATTCAATAGATCGGTAACTGCTGCCAAGCGCTGGTGCGTAGAGTGCAGTCTCCAGATGCCCTGCTCGTGATCTTTTCGGAATACCTGCCAGTTGGCGCTTGCTCCATCGTGGCGCAACATAGCCACGTCAATGGAGCCACCGTTGACGTCGATATTGCGCGAGCAGCATGGACTTTCGATCAAGTAGCCGTCGGCAACGCCGGTGATGTTCGGTGAGACATAACGGTAGCGTTCTCTCGACTTCAGCGCGCGCTCGATACGCCTGAGATCGATGTCGTTAGGGTGCGGGGGTAGGCCCGGATTTATGTCTAAGGCCGCGTTCATCGCGTCTACTTCCTAGATCAGGCCGATTTCTCTCTCGAGGCAACCGACGACCAACCGCTCACCGAACTTGACGAGATAGATCGGCAGGTTCGCTTCCGTGTGCCGGCGAACTTGGACGATCTTACCGATGTCGCCGAGCCTGACCAGGACCCCTTCCGTTGGGGCATCGGGGAAGGATCCGTCATTGATCAGGTCGAACATCGCCTTGACGCGCTGGCCCCGCTGAAACTTTGGCAGCCTGGCTTCAATCATCGTTGGCTCCCGGCGAGCGCAGGTCATCGACTTCGTCGCGTGGTATGACCGGATCGAGTTCCTTGCGCTTCAAGCCGACCCGGCGACCGCTTTCGATGAATTCGACACCGTAAATGTAAAACTGCTGCAAGAAAGTGCCGATCGATATGACGTAGCCGACCTCGCCTTTCTTGGCCAGGATGTCGCCGATCTCTTTGCCGGCGTAGGTGCCGTCATTGCGGATAGTGCGGTTGGCCCGCACCTTCTCGCCAAAATCGAAGAAAGGTGGTGCAGTCAGCTCGACGATGTCACTGTCAGCAACAATATTGTTCATGCCGGAGTCCGCTGTTCTTGTCTCGGCTACAGGGCAAGTCGCGAGCGCGCGACCTCGCGCACCAGGCTATATGGGTCATCGACAAGGCCTATGAGCTCGGAGGGCAAAATCCGGCTTGCGACCTCATGCCGGATACGCCAATCCGGGTCGTGGCGCAGTAGCGACAATAACTGCGCCGACAGGCGTCGAGCGACCTCCAACCGCACCAATGCGTCACGGTCATCGACCATGCTGAGCAACCATTCCTGTGGGAGACGTCGCGCCACGGCGCGACGGACCTCGGCTTCCCCGTCCTTGGTCATTCCGCGGAGTAGCAAGGGCGTAATCCGCCGCGCCACCACAAGGCGCACGTAGTAATATTCATCCGCGGCCATCGGCAGCAGTTCGTCACCTTCAAGCAGTGTCGCGACCCACATCCTGACTTCGTGATGAGGGTCGTTGCGAAGGTGCAGGGCGAAGCGCTTGGGCAGACGACGGACTGCGCTCCAACGCACGGTTTCGTCGTGATCGTGGAGCAACGGCGGCAGCAGAAAGACGCTGGCGAATCTCGCCGCGATCGCGCGCACCTCAAAATGCGGGTGAGCGAGGTAGGTGTCGGCGAGGCTCGGATTCCAGTCGAAGAAACGGTCAATACGTCGGGCATAGCGGTCGTTGACGCAAGCGTGCTTGAGTTGACAGCGGCCAGTGCGATTTAGAGCAATGTGCGCGCAGCAGGCGCAATTGATCTGATTGCCCTGCCAATTTCTGGCCTCGTCAATGTCGTCACTCATCCTCCTGCCCCATGCGTTCGAGGACACGTAGGAGAACCTTGGCGCCGATCTTATCGGTGGGATCGATCTCAAGAAGTTTTTGGACGGCTAATCGCCCTTCCTCTGTTTGACCGAGGCGCATCTGCAAATAAGCGTATCCTTTCAGCGAGAACAGAAAGAACCGCGGCAGAATATCTTCATATCGACCGAACGCCGCATCATGGGAACGGACAAGACGCCAGTCCGACGGGAGATTGTTCATCTCGGATGCCTTGCTTATGCAAAGCTTGGCCACCTGAAGCGCCTCGGCCAGCCGCGCTTTATAGAAATAGAAGCGAAATAGGCCGATCAGCACTGCCGCGTGCCCTGGTGCTAGGCCAACGGCCTTGCGTAGGTGGCTTTCGGCGACCTCATCAAGGTGATAGGACAAGCTAGCCTGCCACAGGTGATGCTCGGCCTCGCTGGGCAGCCCATCTCCAAGCAAGGTCCTGGCGAAGAGCGCCTCGTTAATCTCGGATTGCGGGCTGAACAGAGCATCTGGCATCGCGGGTGGCCTCTTGCACTCAATGGTCCCCGCAAGAGACTTGCATGCGATCTTGCAATACGAATCCAGTCCACTTCGGCTTATCAACGAAACCGGCCGTCGCAACGTCGTGCCGTGGCAGCCTCTCCCGACGAACAAACGGCCTGCCGTCATCGCGCTCGACCCCAGTAACCGTGACCTGGGGCTTTTCGAGCAGGCTGATTCCACAGGCGAGCCCGGAACATCCGCTTGGGCTAGTCGCAAGACAAAGGTCGCAGCCGGCGCGCCCACCGGCTTGGAGCATCATTCGGATGGCTCGTTGCACCAATCGTATGTTCCAGAAGTTCATGTCATTTCTTTCGCTCAAGTACGCGCCTGGTAGCGGGCAAGCGAGGTGTCGAGGACACAGGTATTGTCGACCGGGCAGACCGCCACGCATTGCGGCTCATCGAAATGGCCGATGCATTCGGTGCACTTTTGAGGATCAATCATGAATGTTCCGCCCTTCTCCGCGATCGCGACATTGGGGCATTCCGGCTCGCATGCCGAACAGCCCGTGCACTGAGAGGCGATGATCTTGAATGGCATGTTTTTCCTCTCTCATGCCGCGGAAATCAACGCACCCTGGCGAATCGCAGCATCGCCACGTTCTACATGTTGGATCGCACCACTGGTGACCCTTTCGAGATAGGCCTTGAACCAGGCGATCGTCGACTTATCGATCGGCTCATAAGCGTATTGATCGACTGGCTCGACGCCCGCCTTGATCAATTCGGCCCTGGGGCAACCGCCAATCTTGGCGATGAATACCGCGTGGCAATCGTTAATGGCACGGATGATGGTCTCGAGTTTCCCCTCTTCGGCATAGCCACCCTGGCAATACAGATCCACGCGGCGATGGCCGATAAACTTGGCGCCGCCGACAGAGAGCTCATAGACTTGAAATTCCTTGGCGTGACCAAAGTGCTCGTTTATCAGGCCCGAGCCCTTGGTCGCGACCGCCGCCAGGACCTTCATATCACCGAGGTTAGCTGCGAGTTCCACAAGATCAGCGAGCTCGGCCGCGGCCGTGGCGGCGCGGTCAATCTCGACTTTGGCCTGGTAAGCATTGCGGCTTTCGACATCGTATTTTACGTCGATGGTCGCGAGCTTTTCGGTGGTGAACTCCGCACTGCGGTCTTCGCCTAACAGCCCGATCGCATCGGCCCGGCACTGCCGGCAGTGGCGCATCATGTGCAGCTCACCCTCGCAGCTGTCCTGCAGCGACTTCAGTTCCAGTGCCGTCGGGCTGCGCTGGTTCTTCAGACCGAAAGCGGTTCCATATTTGGGAGAAGAGATCAACGGCATGATGTTGTGCAGGAAGGCGCCGCGCGACGTCACTGCCTTACTCACTTCGACGAGGTGTTGATCATTTAGTCCGGGGATCATAACCGAGTTGATCTTGCAGAGAATGCCTCGCCTAGTGAGCATCTCGAGGCCCTCGAGCTGGCGATCGGTGAGGATCTTTGCGGCTTGGACGCCCACGTAGCGTTTGTGGTTGTAGAAAATCCAGGGATAGATCTTTGCCCCGATCTCGGGGTTGATCATATTGATCGTGATCGTGACGTGCTCGACGTTGAGCTTAGCAATGGTGTCGATGTGATCGGGTAGCGCGAGACCATTGGTTGACAGGCACAGCTTGAGATCCGGTGCAACCTTGTGGACGAGCTCGAAGGTCTTAAAAGTCTTTTCGGGGTTGGCGAGCGGGTCGCCAGGACCGGCGATACCGAGCACGGTCATCTGCGGAATGGTAGAGGCAACGGCCATCACTTTCCTGGCAGCCTGCTCAGGCGTGAGCCTCTCGCTGACCACGCCCGGGCGCGATTCATTGGCACAGTCGTACTTGCGGTTGCAGTAGTTGCACTGGATGTTGCAGGCGGGCGCGACCGCGACATGCATGCGCGCATAGTGATGATGCGCCTCTTCGCTGTAGCAGGGGTGCTTTTTCACCTTTTCCCATGTCTCAGCTGGCAGGTCACTGCGGCCTGCCGCCGAGCCGCATTTGGCTCCGCCGCTGCGGCCACCCGTGCCACAGCCTTTGTGCTCGGCAATCGACTGCGTGATGTCGCCATCCTCGATGGCGTCGCTCGATGATCCCCGATGCGTTGCAGTCCCCATTTACCCAGTTCTCCCGTCAGGCCTAGAAATTTCGCGCATCAGCGTCTCAGCAATCGGCGTGCCACGGCCCGTGGCGCAACTTTCACGATCTTGTTCAATGAGTTAGGAAACGCTTTGGTGCCTCTCTTTGCCGGGCGATGTTGGAAAGCCGACATGCGTTGTGACCGAAGCGGCACATGAGGCGCGCGAAGATGTTGACTGAAGGTATCGCCGCTCAGTTCTTTTTTGCTGGAAATATGGCTGGTCAGTTGGCGGCCGTGTGCGAGCTGCCCCGCGAACCGCAGGTCAAATGCCGATGCGAGAAGCGTCTCTAATCTGCCAAAAGGATCTCGATGGCACGTGCGAGCGGAATTGCAAGTGGCGTTAGGTTTTGGTCGACCAGAAAGCGGCGCTCATTCTTGGTGAGCATGTCGGGATCGACCACGGCATAGTGAACGTCGGACGAGCGCTTTAACACCTGTCGCGCATAAGTGCGCAGGAGCTGGTCGTTGAAGCGACAACCCAGAAACAGGAAGCTGCGGCCGGTGCGACGAGCCTTCACCTCGCCGGGAATCGGCGTCTGTATGTCGATTTCCGTGAGCACCTCAACATAGTCTGCATCGGAGACCAGGAAATTCCTGGCCGGGGCGACGCTGCCGTGAGGCTTGTAGAGGATTGTTGTCCACCTTTTTGCAAGAGAGCAATCGGCTTCAGTGCCTGCGGAATCGTAGAAGCGAAACCAGCGATCCTCAATGAGACCAGCGCGAGTAATGCCCTGGATCTCGCCCCAATTGCTGTGTCCCGCCAGCGCATTTCGCATCGCGCTATCATACCAGCTATCAACGATCAGCGGCAGCCGCAGCCTTGCAAGATGCCGCTGCATTTGCCCCGGCTCGGCCGGGCCGCTAAAGGCATCCGCCATCATCGCCGTTACGGTGGTGCGATACCTCGTGCTTTCGATGTACTGTGCGGAAGCCCAGGCGTTCCCTCTCGCGCGCCTTGGCAACGTCACCTTGGTGCCGAAGAATGCCGCCAGGTCCTCCGGATTCATCGGCACGCTCGGCTTCGACAATTCCGCTAAGCCGGGGCCGAGATAAGGAACGACATTGCCGTTACCAAGCCCCTCCGCGACCTTCCGGAGCATGGCTTCGGCAACTGGCCGACCAACGAACGCGATGTGCGGAGCCGGCACGTTCATGTCTCTTCTCTGTCGCCGCCACGCCTCCTAGCATTGATCGTAATCGGCAAGGTGGTGTCACTCGTCATCGGCGGCAGGTCGAGCACCCAGCCATTGGCTATTCTGATCCAGCCGCCCCACAGCGTCTCGTGCTCGGATTCGACGATCCGCTCCTCAAGGTCCTTCTTGGGGACGTAGATCGAAAGACCGGTTTCAGGTGAACGACGAATTATGACTTTCATCTGATACACTCACTGGATCGAGAGGTCGTTCTTGCACGCTCTGGCCACTCAGGTCGGCTCCCTCTCAGTTTCGTGATAATATTTCGCAGCACAACGAGGACGTGATCGATCTCCTCGCTGGTGGTCTCGCGAGATAACGAAAAGCGGATCGCGCCGTGCAACAAGGCAGATGGTACGTTCATCGCTCGAAGCACATGAGACGGCTCCATGGCGCCGGACGCACAGGCTGATCCGAGGGACGCGGCAATGCCGGCGCGACTCAAATGATGAATAATTGCTTCACCGTCGAGATGCTCGAAGGCGATATTTGACGTGTTTGGCAGGCGGCTCTCCTTGTCGCCGAGCACCACAGACTTGCCGAAGTCTAGGACGCCATACTCCAGCCGGTCGCGAAACGCGGCTATTTTCCTCCGCTCCCGCCCGAGCTCTACGGCGGCAAGCTCCGCAGCCTTACCCAGCCCAATGATACCGGGGACGTTCTCGGTGCCGGAACGCCGGCGGCGTTCCTGTGGTCCGCCGAAGATCAGTCGTCTGAACTTGGTGTCCTTGCGCACATAGAGCGCACCAACGCCTTTTGGACCATGCAGCTTGTGGCCAGAAAGCGACAGCATGTCGATCTCGGTCGTCTTCACGTCGATCGGAACTCGCCCCACGGCCTGCACCGCATCAGTGTGGAAGAGTGCGCCGATGGACCGCGCCATCTTGGCCAGAACCTCCACTGGAAAGATCGTGCCAGTCTCGTTATTGGCCCACATGACGGAGACGATCGCGGTACGCGAGGACAACGCGCGGCGATAAGCATCAATGTCGAGCCGGCCGTAGCAGTCAACAGGAATGAGATGGCACTTGTTGCCGCGACGGCCGAGCTCGTCTGCGAGTGAGAGCACAGCCGGATGTTCCACGGTGGTGGTGACCAGTTCGTCGCGTCGCTCCTGCACGGCAAGCGCCGAAAGGATTGCCGTGTTATCCGATTCCGTACCGCCCGAGGTAAAGACAATCTCGTGATCAAAAGCAGCGCCGATCAGCGCCTGCACACTCCTGCGAGCCTGTCTTATGCTTTCCGCAACTTGCCTGCCTGCCGCATGCGCGGATGAGGCATTGCCGAACTGCTCGGAAAAAAATGGCAGCATCGCAGCGACGACGGACGGATCCGTGCGAGTTGTCGCGTTGTTGTCGAGGTATACCGACTGCACCTTACGCCTTTTTTAGTGTCGGGCTTTGGCCGGTCCTGCGACCGGGATCAGGCGGACGAACTTGCCAAGCCGTTCGATCAGGCGCGCCTGGATGCCTTCTAGTGTTGTACTCGCGAGCTTGCAGAAGACGCAGGCGCCCGTGAGCTTGATCATGATCTTGTTGCCATCGATCCCGATAAGCTCGCAGTCTCCGCCGTCACGCTTCAGATTTGGCCGAATTTCATCGAGTACGGCGCGGACGACTCGCTCGGATTCGGTAAGTTTAGCGGCCACCAGTTGTCTCGTTTGTTCAGTCTCAACAAGCATGTCCTTATGCCTCTCCGTGGCGACCTGTCAGGAATGCGGCTCTAGCTAAAAGACTTGCCGCATGAGCAGCTCGACTTTGCGTTGGGATTGTCAAAGGTGAAACCAGAGCCCTCCAGAGCCACCACAAAATCGATCGTCGTTCCGGCAAGATGCGAGTGACAGTTCTTGTCGACAAACACCTTGATGCCGCCCCGCTCGATCACGGTCTCATTCGGCTTCGGCTCATCGGCAAGCCCCATCGTGTACTTGAACCCGGCGCAGCCGCCCTCTTCGACCATTATCCGCAAGCCCCTCGTCGGCTGCGCGGCTGCAGAGATCGCGCTCTTGACCGCATTCTCTGCGCTCTTCGTCAGATTGATCATCGCTTTTTCCTCAATATCTGCGGCAGTTCGGGATGAGGTTGGCAAGTCCTGTGCCAGCAATCACACTCCTGACAATACTTGGCCTTTGCCAATGTCGGTCATTTGCGTTGCAGGGCGTGTCGGGCTTGCGACACGACACTTTGCAGCTTGGGAGCCATCTGGCGCGGCGCCGTAGCGCTGCCGGCAGGGCATACCTGCCTAAGCCGCACAGACGAGGTGCTGCTTTTGGCGTTCGCCGCATCCAGGGGCCGACGGCAAACAATTTGCATGGGGAGCAACGCCGGCTCACGCGGTTCGACATCTGCGCCAGCCGCATCAAACGAGGAGGATTTCATGACGTCGATCGACAACACCGCTCTTGGCCGGCTTGATAAAGAAGGCCGCTTGCTTAATGCGGTGCTGAAAGGTGACACCACGAAGACGGGCCGCTTCGGATTCCGCGGCGATATCGCGCTAAGGTTCCAGGCTCAGGTGGCCGACGAGAAGCGTCCGCCGGACTATTCGATCGAGCAGGTATTGACAGTCACAGACGAGGGAGAGACCACAATCCCCGTACTGGCTGGCTACCTGCATTCTCTTGCCTATCTTGCCGATGTCGCAAAGGTCCTGGATGGCGCCTTGAGCCCGAACGGCACCTACTTCATGTTCTGCAACAACATCGATCTTCTGGCGAAATACCGCATCAAGATCGGTGACGTCACATTTCGCATACTGCCATGTGACGAGTCGACGGTTTGGAAGGAGATGATGGATCTCACTGGGGTCGACAAGAACGACATCAAGAAGCTCGATACTGCCGGCAAGCTTGATTATTTGCTCGATGCTGCCAAGAGCATCAATACCTCTTTTGCCGAACTCTCCTACGAAGAAGGCCTTGCCAATATGCAACCGGTGAGGAATCGCAACGAGAACCGCCCTGTCTGATGCCTGGCGTCAGATCTCTTCTTATCCCATATTGCCAGGGCTGGTGGCGTGGAGCTGGACTGGTCCGTCAGACCAGACAATTGGACGATCGACAGTGCGGACTTGCATGCAAGTCCGCTCGGTACAGATTGCGGCAGTTCAAGTTCAAACGGTTGGCTGGACAGGCTCGACGACTACAATGCCCATCCTACGTTCAGGCTTTGCTAAGGTAACGAGAGTGAAGATGGATGGAGCTCTCGTTTTGATTGACGGGACTAGATTCCAGCTTGCGCCGCGGCTGAACCGCCCGTCCTGCGGCCCAAGGCGACTTTCCATGTCGCGGATATCAGCAGTGCCGACACGTCTAGCCTGGACGCGGATGATCGTGTGATCTGGCAGAAGTCACCGTACTTGAAAGCTCGACAAGCCCTGCCGCAGCTTTGAATCGTGAAGCTATATGGGGGGGGACCGCGCAGGAGGCAGAATAGAAATGGCCACGCTGGTCAAGATCACTCAGGACGGCCGCAAGCTCGAGGTGCTGGGGCGGGCGATCCTGCTTGGCGGAAGGCTCGAAGCTGGCGAACTCATCGAGGTCAGGGATCATCCGTACCGCCGAGCAATCCTGGCCGCAGTACCTGACGCTACGCATATGGCCGGCCGCGTCCCGCTGACGCGCGAGGAAGCGGAGATCGCTCTCGCCGCCTTCAAAAAGGCCGAGGCCGATATGCTCGCCAACCCAATCTCCATCCACGAGCGATTTCGGATGGCTGCGATGATGAAGGCACGTGAACAGGGGATTGAGTAGCAAGAGTTGTGGCGGCTCTAGCTGCGATTTGACCGTCATATATCGACAAGTGTTTCCAAGTGCAGATGCCCCGCGAGATATCGAAATCTCGCAGACGAGCGCGGAGATGACGACGAGAGCTGCCGGAACCAGCTAGCTTTGTTCGACTTTCAGCGGCATAGGCGGAGCACTCACGCGAACCCTTGTTAATGGCTTCTGGCACTGACGAGCTTGTCCCTCTGCAGAAGATCTCTAAGGACATCGTTTCCCTGTTCCGGATGGCTGAACTCAAGCAGCTGGAACGTGGTTCTGGCAGTTGGTCGGGCACACTCGAGCGCAGGCGCCGCAGCCGATGCAGGCTCCTTCATCGTTCAGCACCATGATCTTTTTCTCGATCTCATCATCATCATCTTCGAGATCGACCATCTCGCCGTCCTCGTTGATACCCTTCAGCATCATGACCTGGCGGCCACACACCTTGTAACAGCGGCCGCAACCGATGCACTTCTTAGGGTCGACGGAAGCCAGATACTCCGGCTTCCAGTTGCGGCCGTCGCGTGTTGCGAATGACATGGTTACGATCCGTTTGCTTGTTCCTGCGCTTTGAGATCCTCGCGCTTGCGCTCGAGCTCGTCGAAGGTGTCGTGGACCTTCTGGGCCACACTCAGGACCGAGGTCCAGTTGACCGGCAGTTCTTCGGCGAAATCGTGGAGGTCCATCTTTGCCTGAGTCGCCTTGGCGGAGAGCTTCTTGATCTCGGCTTTCAGTGCTTCAAGATCCCTCATTCGTCACCTCAGTAGTTCGCAACTTCCGGGAACCTGCGGATCATCTCGATTCCGCGGTCGACATACATGTCACCTTCCGTGACAAGTTTTGAGAGGTTGTCGAAACCGAAACGGTGTACGTCGCGCAGCTGTTTGTTCACGACAATGAGCCGGCCGCCGATCAGCACTATGCGGCCAAAGCCTTCATGGTGCATTTTCAGCATCGGCGACACCATGACGCCAGTCGCCCTCTCAATGGACACTGCGACAGCGTTGAAGAACAATTCCAGCCGCCAGATCGTGTCCGGATCGGGGTCGCCCACGATCGGCAAGGCACGGCGCTTTTCCCTGTCGAGAATATAGGGCTCGAGCAACTCTAGATCCTTCCTGCCTTCCCAAGCGCCATGCCCGTCCTCGGCGCGCCAGATCTTGACGAGCTCCTTCACAAAGGGCGCCTCTCCCGCAGAGCTGGGTTGGATCAATTCAGCCGCCTCAGTCATAGTCGGTTACCTTAATCCTCGAAATCAAACGAGCGTTCCTGGCCCTTGGCAAGCACTTTGCGCAACCAGGGTGGAGGTAAGCCTTTTAGTACGGCCTCAAGCTTGATACAGAGATCGTCGATCGCTTCAGGCTGGTTCACCTTCATAGGATGGATGTTATTTGCGACGACGCGCGCGGCGCCTGAGCCGCCGATCGCCGCAACATAGAGGATGGAGCAGTCTTTGATAGCTTCGATCTTCGGCGCGAGCTTGTCCTCATTGCCGTCGTCCTTAAGGTCGCCCTCAAACTGGATGGCTTCGACAAAGCTATGCCCCTCGGGCCTGACGTCATAGATGGCGATATTTTTGGCCCAACCAAAATGGGCATCTACTCGCTTCAGATCCTGGGTGGCGAATGCGACTTTCATCGGCGTAAATCCTCTCTTCGCGTCAATTCAGCCGCGGAGGAACGACACGTAGGCCGCTGTCGGTGATGCGCCAGGTGTCCGGCGTCGGCTGGCGGTTGTCCTCGCGGTCGGCAATGATGAGATTGGCGAGCTCAAAGATCAGCTCGCGCGTGCCGCGATAGCCGACCGTCATTTGGTGACCTGCGCCAAGGCGATCGAACATCGGAAAGCCGGCACGGTAGAATGGAATGTTCAGCCGTGCTGCCGCCTGGCGGCCGTGGGAATGGGAGATCAGGAGATCGCACTCGCGCGTTTTGGCAAGCTCCTCCAGATCTTCAAGATCGCCGATGATGACCTCACGCATCCTGACGCGTTCGAGCACCGGAGAGGCCGTTGTCGTCACTGCCGCGGTCAGCTGCGCGCCCATCTCGTAGAGCATGCTGGAAATGTCGAACAAGAGGTCCGGCTCGGCCCCAATGGCGAGCTTTCGACCGCCGATATGGAAATGCGCATCCAGCATGGCGTCCGCGAGCTGGCCACGCTGCCGGCAGTATTTTGGCGGAACCGGCTTGCCGCTGATCTCGCTCACAGATGCGATGAATACATCGCTTGGGACGAGGCCACAGAGCCGCTCGAACAGCCGGAACGGCACGCCCGTCCTTGCTTGCATGGCCTCGGCCGCGCGCCTCATCTGAGCACCGATCGCGATCGTCCAAGCCGCCTGTCCCATAGTCGCGATCTCGTCGACCCCGATCCCACCGATCGTGGTAGGCGTGAACTCATCGGGAATGTGACCGTCGAGCGAACCGGCGATATCCGGCAGGAAGGACGGCCTCAGCCCAAAATCCTCAAAAATCGTCCGTAGCTCCTCAAGGTCGCCGGGGGTCAGGTGGCAGCCAGGCAGGACGTTAACGCGTGAGAGGTCGCGTGGCGCGGCCGCATCGACGGGATCGACAAGCACCTCGACTACGCGCGCCACGGTCTTTTCCCAGCCATCCTGAAAGGCGTCCTTGAAATCCGGCGTCGAAACGTAGACGAGCGGCAATTTCTCGAGCTGCGGATGCTTCTGCCGCACAAGGCGGATGAACGCTTCGACATCGTCACCCTTGGTCTCAGTGACTCCGGTCGAATTGATGCCGATAATTTCGGGCTTGGTACGATTGTAGATATTGAGGATCGCCTGCTCGACATTCTCGTAGCCACCAAGCACCGTGGCAACCTCACTCATCGCGGTGGTCTGCAGCGGCACTGCCTCCTTGAAATGGCGGACAAATAGGGTCAAGCCGAAGGACGTGCAGCCCTGGGAACCGTGTAGGAGCGGCATTGCTCCCCGAAGCCCCAAGAAGGCAAAGGAGCCGCCGATCGGCTGGCTCATCTTGAGCGGATTGCTCGAGCAGGCCTTATTGGAATTGGTAACGATAGCCATGGCTCGGAACCTGCTTTACCGTCTTACTCTGCTGCCTGCTGCGTGGAAGTAGGCTCGGCCGCAGTAAAGTCCGCGATCCCTCGCTCACTAGCGCCGCAGGCGTCGGGAGCCTCACCGTGCTGCGCGAGGACCATAGTCGAGCCGAAAGCGACAACGCTACCCTTGATGACACCAAGATCAAGAGTTCGGCAAGGGAAGGCTCCTTTAGCGCGGCGCGACGTTTCGACACAATCTAGATTCGGGCCATCGGCAGTCGCCACATCTACCTGCGCAAGCGACTTGGCTTTCCAGGTGACGTCGGCATCGGCCCACGGCGCGGGTTTACGGAGCTGATCCCATATTGGGTTGTAGAGCGCCTTATCGATCTCTTCCATCAGCTTTACGATGCCGAGATAGCCCATATAGGCGTGGCAGCGCTCCTGATTGATATCGAGCCACGGCGTCGCTGTTTTCAAGGCAACAAATTGCGACTTGCCGCCTGAGAGCATGATGTCGGCCTTTGCTTCTTTGAGCATCTTGTACATTTCACGCGGCGTCAGATCATCGATCATGTGAGCATCATGGCCCATCAATTTTTGGATGCGCTCCTTGTCCTCCCTGGTTGATTTTTTAACAGAAGTGCCGACGATCTCGAGCCCCGCCTCCTGCAAAGCTGCGACGACCGACCACGATTTCACGCCACCGGTGACGAGCAGCACCTTTTTGCCCGCAAAACGCGGCTTGAAGAACTCGATCGCGGCCCTCGCCTTTGCTTCCTCGCGTGCGATTGTGAGCTCGGTGCGTTCCATCAACTCGGCCGGCGCGCCGCGCTCGATCAGCATGCGCGCAATCTCGCGCAGAGACTCGCTGGAGTCTTGGATACCGTAGAATGATCCTTCGAAGAATGGGATGCCGTACCGCTCCTTCATCTTGCCCGCGACATTGATCAGGGACTTCGAGCACACCATCATTGCCGCGCGCGCCCGATGTGAGCAGGCGACGTCGCGATATTTGCCATCACCGGAGATGCAGGACAGGATGCGAATTCCGAGTTCGTCCAACAGCGGCTTGACCTGCCAGAACTCACCGGACAGGTTGTATTCGCCGATAAGATTGATGTCGTAGGGCGTCGTGTACTCTGGTTCCCGCGTACCGATCACGTGTCTCAGCAGCGCTTCGCCGGCGAGCTTATTGCCGAGGTTCTTCGAGCCGACAAATCCTGGGGCATTGACGGGAATGACGGGCCTGCCGCATTTCGCTGTGGCGATCTTGCAGACCGCATCAATGTCGTCGCCGATCATCGCCGGAACGCAGGTTTGATAGACGAAGATCGCCGAGGGATCGTACTTCCGGATGATTTCCTTTATGGCTTTGTATAGCCGCTTCTCGCCGCCGAACACGACGTCGATTTCTTGCATATCGGTCGTGAAGCTCCTACGCCAGAGATCGGAGCCTGAGGAAACAGAACCGCGATTGTCCCAGGAGTTTCCTTCGCACGCGATCGGGCCATGAACCAGATGAGCGACATCGGTAAACGGTTGCAGCGCAATCTTGGCGCCATCAAAAGCGCAACCTCCGGCGGCCCCGCCAGGCTGCAGTTGCTTGGTGCAGCCTTTCTTGCGGGCAGCCGCCGATTTGTTGGCGTTTTCGACGCAATTCGCCTCGTTGAAGACGTCTTGGATGGTCGCCGATAGCGAAGTCACGGTTGTCTCCTTCCGCAGACGTTTTCTGGTTCGGACACGGTCGATAGGCGGGCTGGTGCGAATATCCCACCTCACGGCGGCGACAAGCCGCAATGAGGCGGAGACACGCCCTCATCAGCGGATGATGTCGAAGCTATAGTCCGTTTTTCCGACCACGTTGGTGCTCTTGTCGATCTCCTCAAAAATCTTATCAAGTATCTTCACCAGTACATTCATCCCACCCTGATAACCCCAAACCGGATAGCGGTGATGATGGTGCCGATCGAAAACCGGGAAGCCGATGCGGATCAGCGGCGTGCCGGTATCGCGCTCCAGGTACTTGCCATAAGTGTTGCCGATTAGAAAATCGACCGGCTCGGTGAACAGCAGCGAACGCATGTGCCAGAGGTCCTTACCCGGATAGGCATGGCAGTCTTTGCCGAACTGCGAACCGGCGAACAGCGCCTTCATCTTCTCTTCCCAGGCCTTGTTGCCGTTGGTCGACAGGACGTGCGTCGGTTCGGCCCCTAGCTCGAGCAGGAAGTTGGCCAAGCCATAGCAAAGGTCGGGATCGCCGTAGATTGCGAACTTCTTACCGTGAATGTGTGCGCTTGAGTCCGCCATGGCGTCGACCAGACGACCGCGCTCTTGTTCCAAGATTTTTGGGATTACTTTGCCCGTAATGCGCGATAGCGTCATCAGGAAGTCGTCGGTCGCGCTGACGCCGACCGGATGGTTGAACGCAACGACTTGCTGGCCATGGCTCGCGATGAACGGTAGCGTTTTCTCCGTACAGTATTGCTGCATGGAGATGGTCGCCTTGGCGTGGATCGCATCTGCGGCGTCTTTCAGCGTGGTGCCGCCACCATACATGCGAAACTCACCGTCAGTGGGTGTGTCGAACACGTCACTGTTATCCGCCAGGATCGTGTATCCGATCCCCATCAATTCGAAAATACGCTTCATCTCGCGGATGTTGCCTACGGTGTAGCCGTCGAAGCCGCCGATGAAGTTGATCTTATCGCTCGGCTCGCGCTCAAGCTTGGGCTCGGACCCAGCTTTTCCGTCCCAGAAATGCTCGATGATGCCTTTCAGGGCGTTGTCATATCCGGTGACGTGGCTACCGACGAAGGCAGGCGTATGAGCGAAGGGAACATCGAACTCGGCCGGCACCGACCCCTTTTCCTTCGAGGTCTTGATGAAGGCGTTGAGATCGTCGCCGATCACTTCCGCCATGCAGGTGGTCGAGACCGAAATCATCTTCGGTTTGTACATGTTATAGCTGTTGGCGAGCCCGTCGATCATGTTGTTGAGACCGCCGAATACGGCTGCGTCTTCGGTCATCGACGAGGAAACACAGGAGGTCGGCTCCTTGAAGTGTCGTGATAGGTGGCTTCGGTAGTAGGCGACGCAGCCCTGTGAGCCGTGCACGAAGGGCAAGGTGCCCTCGAAGCCGACCGAAGCAAACACCGCACCTAACGGCTGGCAGGCCTTGGCCGGATTGATGGTCAGTTCCTCGCGCGCGAAGTTCTTCTCGCGATATTCGGGTGTTTTGGTCCATTCGCGGATACGCGCAACCTCCGCGGGGTCATGCGCATTCTCGAAGAGCGCTCTTTTATTGGCCAGCATCTGCTGGTATTCCGGACCTCGGAACAGCTCGAAATGATCGAGCACGTTTTCGGCATTCTGGGTCATCGTGGCGTCCTTTTTGGATTCGTGTTCGATCGTCTGGCCCGGCTCGCCTATTCCGCCGCCATCAGACTTGGACGCGGGGCGTCCTTCCACGGCGCCTTGGTTTTCTTCCAGATCGGGGAATTGACTGCCATGTCCATGTCTCGGGCGAAGATCGCGAACCCATCGTAGCCGTGATAAGGACCCGAATAGTCCCAGGAATGCATTTGCCGGAACGGCACTCCCATCTTCTGGAACACGTACTTCTCCTTGATGCCAGAACCAACGAGGTCAGGCTGCATCTTCTCGACGAAGCGCTCGAACTCGTAGCCGGTGACGTCGTCATAAATCAATGTGCCGTCCTTGACATAGTGCTGGGCGGTGCGCTGATAATCGTCGTTGTGACCGAACTCGTAGCCGGTCCCGATGACCTCCATACCAAGGTCTTCATAAGCGCCAATCACGTGCCGAGGGCGCAGGCCACCCACGAAAAGCATCACGGACTTGCCCTCTAGACGCGGTCGGTACTTGGCGATGACGGCGTCCGTCAGCGGCTGGTATTTCACGATGACGCGCTCGGCCCCCTCCTTGATCTTGTCGTCGAAGAAGCTCGCGATCTTCCGCAGGGACTCTACGATTTTGGATGGGCCGAAGAAGTTGTACTCGCACCACGGAATGCCGTACTTCTCTTCCATGTGGCGAGAGATGTAGTTCATCGAGCGGTAGCAGTGCAGGATGTTCAGCTTCGCCTTCGGCGTCGCCTCAAGCTCGGCAAGACTGCCGTCGCCCGACCATTGCGCAATCACGCGAAGGCCCATCTCCTCCAGGAGAATGCGAGAAGACCAGGCGTCGCCGCCGATGTTGTAGTCGCCGATGATGGCAACGTCATAGGCCGTTGGTTCGAATCGCCGTTCTGCCTCCGGGGTGATCTTGTCGAACACCCAGTCGCGTATGGCGTCGTTTGCGATATGGTGACCAAGCGACTGCGATACGCCGCGGAAGCCTTCGCAGCGCACCGGAACGATTGTCTTGCCGTCATATTCCTTCGATTTGACCCTCGAGACCGCCTCTATGTCATCGCCGATCAGGCCGATCGGGCATTCCGACTGGATGCTTATTCCGCGGTTAAGCGGAAACAGGTCCTGGATCTCGTCGATCACCTTGACGAGCTTCTTGTCGCCGCCGAAGACAATGTCCTTTTCCTGGAAGTCGGAGGTGAACTGCATGGTTCCGAAGGTATCGATGCCGGTGGTACCGACATAATAATTGCGCCGCGATCCCCAGGAATACTGCCCGCAACCGACCGGGCCGTGGCTGATGTGGATCATGTCCTTGATCGGACCCCACACCACCCCTTTGGATCCGGCATAGGCGCAACCGCGAATAGTCATTACTCCCGGGATCGATTTGAGATTCGATTTGACGCCGCAGTCGGACTTGCCAGCCTCGTGCACGTTAAGATGCTTTGCGCGGCGCTTGGCGGTCTTCTCCGGGTAGACCTTCAACACTTCGTCAATCAGCTCCTTATTGCGGGCCTTGATCTCTGCGACGCTCTGGGTAGATGCCAGGCTCATACGAATATCCTTCCAATTATCCTGCGCGTTTTCGGCATCGACGCTTTCTCGATGCCAAGTATGCGGTTCGGGCTACGCTGACACGGCGGCAAGCTCGGAAGCAGTCTTACCGACCTCGCTTTCATCGATCGCCTTCATGATGCCGTGCTCCATCAGCATGTCCTCAAGTTCGTCCATGCTGATCGGGGTCGGGATGATGCCCTTGCCTCCATTGTTGTGAATTTTGTTCGCAAGGTTGCGATAGTGCTCTGCTTGCTTGGAGTCCGGCGCATATTCCAGCACCGTCATGCGGCGCAGCTCGGCGTGCTGGACGACGTTGTCGCGGGGTACGAAGTGGATCAACTGGGTGCCGAGCTTCTTGGCGAGCGCTTCCGCCAGCTCCAGCTCCTTGTCGGTCTGCCTCTCGTTGCAGATCAAGCCGCCGAGCCGCACGCCGCCGGAATTGGCATACTTTAGAATGCCCTTGGAGATGTTGTTGGCGGCATACATCGCCATCATCTCGCCGGACATAACGATATAGATTTCTTGCGCCTTGTTCTCACGTATCGGCATTGCAAATCCGCCGCAGACGACATCGCCGAGCACGTCATATGACACGTAATCGATGTCCTCGTAGGCCCCGTTCTCTTCCAGGAAGTTGATCGAGGTGATGACGCCACGGCCGGCGCAGCCGACGCCCGGCTCCGGACCTCCGGATTCGACGCAGCGAATATCCTGGTAGCCGACCTTCAAGACGTCCTCGATCTCGAGGTCCTCGACGCTGCCGGCGCTTGCCGCGAGACTCAGGATCGTGTCCTGCGCCTTGGCGTGCAGAATCAGGCGCGTCGAGTCCGCCTTCGGGTCGCAGCCGACGATCAGGATCTTGTGACCCATTTCGGCGAGTGCTGCGAGCGTGTTCTGCGAGGTCGTCGATTTGCCGATACCACCTTTGCCATAAAACGCGATTTGTCTCAGTGAAGACATGTTGCTCTCCATCAACCGATTGACGATCTGCCTACTGCGCTCTGTCCTGATCCAATCGTCCAGCTCGCCGCATCAAAGCGAAGCCGAGTACGATGGTCGACAGCCTCGCGCTCGGGTAACGACTTTTGCAACGAGCGTGCCAGCGCCTGTTCGGGACGAAAACCGATGTAAGTGGAGACGGATACCGGCTCAGATGGGCTTTGTTGCAAGTCCGACATAGGCAAGGCTCGACGTTTCGTCGCACCCGCCTGTCCGAAATACGGCAACGCTTGTCTTACCGACTAGCCAAATCGGCAGTTATCCTACCGCACGCCGCTGACCGCATTTTCGGTCCGGAGCTTGCTTGACACACAGCAAACAACGCACCGAGGGTATCATGCAGTTGGAAGCCGAGGTTTCTGCGACTGAAGACCGTCCGACCATCTTCCTGATCGAACCCGAGCAGGTGGTGCGTTCCGCGCTCGACTACATCCTGCGCGAGCAGTATCAGACACGTGCTTTTGCCGCTGTGGATGAGGCTATTTCATCACCTATGAAGACTCCCGCCGTGGTACTGATCGGCATCGCCATCCTGCGAGATCGAGGCCAGGCAGTACTGGAAGAAGTCAACAGGGTGTTCACGAACGCCAAGATCCTGCTCGTAGCTGAACGGGAATCCGATCCTGTCGTGCAGGCCGGGCTTGAACGTGGCGCACACGGGGTTATCAGCAATCCTATCTCTTTCGATTCTGTCTGCGGTGCCGTCAGAGAAGCGTTGGGCGTACCGGACGTTCCCCGCGGACCATCCCATGTCATTTCTGTCGCGTTCGATTAGGCGCTTCTTACGCGACTTCGGATAGCCGAATTGCTGTCGATCTGCGCCAGCTCGCGAATGGCCTCCGCGATCGGCATGAAATTTATACCTGCTTTTCAGCACCACCTTAGCGGTTTGGCCGCGGGCACCGGATTGAAGCCGCTCCGATCGCGAGCTCTTGCGCCGCGACTATCGACAATCGCCACCTCGAGCCGGATGCTATGAGGAAACCATCTCTTTCGGCCTCCGAGCGCATAATGTCCTGAAACTCGGGAGTTCTTCCTTCTCCGGTTGATGCGATTTTCGGACAGAAGCCTCGGGTATCAAAGCCCCAAAAGTGACTGCGATTGGTCGAGGTGGATGCCGCGTGCACGGTTCTAAGCTGCCAACCATCCACCAATCGCTGGCCACGACGATACCACCCGCAAGTTAGCGCGAAGCTCGCCGCGCCGCTCGACAATTCAGCGCCCATGCACCGATGATCTCTCATCGACGCTATCTAGCCAACATCCTCCTCGACATCGTCAGGCGGGGATGCATGTGCCCTCCACTGGACAGACGACCGCGCATTGCGGAGTATCGCAACTCCCCTCGCACTCCGTACACTTTTTGGCATCAATCACATATGTGTCGCGCTTTAGACTGATCGCGCCGTTCGGACACTCGAACTCACATGCACCGCAAACCGAGCATTGCGAGGCGACGATCTTGTAAGCCATGAATTGTGACTCCTGCGCGTAAACGATGCCATTCGACGTCGATATCTTCCCTTCAAGCATCGTGCCACACGCGCGAGATTGGAAAGCCCGACATTATCGGTGAGACGTGCGTCGTCGCGAGCCATATGGCATCTCGCATTTGTGATGCCCGCCAGACTTATCAAACACGAACGACTTGAGCGTGTAGCCGATCTGCAGCGATCTCAAGAGATGCGACTTGGGCTTTAGCGTGTTCGGTTGCACAACGACGACCAGCAGGTAGCGCCGTCACCATGAACAGCGCCTTGTCCGCTCCGCCTCACACCTGCTCGACTTCAAGTTTTGCACAATTGTAAGTCACCTGAGACGTTCTAGTTGCGCCGTCGGACTAGCGACAGCGATTTTGTCGTCTATGCGGGCATTTTTGTCCCGTTTGCCACAGTCACACGTGCTGTCCGCCATTGATGGGCACTTCCGCACCTGTGACATAGCTCGCCGCGTTTGAACAGAGGAAGAAGATAACCTTCGCAACCTCGTCCGGCGTACCGACACGGTGTAGCGGTATGATCGGCGCTAGCTTCGCTTCGGTCTCCGGCGAGAGGATGTCGGTCTTGATCTCGCCTGGCGCGATCGCATTGACCCGAATCCCGAACGGCGCGTAGTCATGTGCCATCTCGCGCGTGAGACAGGCAAGCGCTGCCTTGGAGGTCGCGTAGGCCGTACCGGCGAAAGGATGCACACGAGTGCCAACGATTGAGGTGACGTTGACGATTGAGCCAGATGCTACTTTCAATTCTTCGAACAGACCTTGGGCGAGCAGAATCGGCGCGACCAAATTGACGTGAAACACGCTCATCCAAGTTCCGATGGATGTTGTTAGCGAATTCAGTCGGCCTCCATCCGGGGCCTTGGGGGAGATGGCCGCATTGTTGATCAGCGCGTGAAGCGGCTCTCCATTGAGCCGCTTCCTGATTTCGTTAATCGCGCCAGGCAACGCGCGATGATCGCTCAACTCAACCTGCACATGGTTATTGTTTCCCGACTCCCAGGGGCACCGGCTATCGAAGGGGTGTCGAGAACAGGAGATGATGCGCCAACCAGCTTGCGAAAACAACTTTCCCGTCGCGTGGCCGATGCCGCGCGAAGCGCCGGTTAATACAAGCGTCTTCCTTCCGCCAGCCTGCGCGTGTGAGTTATCGTCATGAAACGGACAGAGCGCTAGAGCCGACGCAGAGGTCGGATCAGCAACGCAGTCTCCTTTTGATTCAACAAGCGGCAAGCGAGCTCCTTTAGGACTTGATTAGATGAGCAATCTCGGCATCTACGACAAGGAATTAGCAATAATTGGACCAGGGCCGGAAACTGCAAGACGAGATGCACATGGCCAAATGTCAGTTTACCGACATGTTCGTCGGCTCGGTCCAAAAGCTCGCTGCCTCTCGAACAAGATGCGGCGTTGAGGTCGGATCACGTGGCGTGCGGGATGACCAGGCATGCTCGAGCAGGAGCCCCACTGGCTTTCCAGCCTGAGACACCGACCGTCCTCCGACAACACACTTCGTCGCAATCGACTAGGATTTCCGCGCATTTCGGCACGCGATCAACCGAGGCGCCCGGCGCACTTTGCCGCCCGCAAAATGCGCCGGGTCCCGCCTCTGCACCACCAGTACGTCCGTGATGATGCTGCTCTGACTGAAGCGACTAGCGTGGCAAAACTTAGGCGCATAGCCCTGCTCCACGGCAGCAAAACATATTTCACGTGAGTACTTCGATAGAGCTTGAATCGCACGTAGCGTCAGTTGGTAAAGTCTGAGAATTTGCGTTTGCATCCAAGACGACTGACTACAAGAAACCTGCTCGCGCCATTGACGCTTTCGCTTTTGCGAGCGCCCTTCCGGTGGCGCCGCTCAACGATCGATAGATACTTGGCAAGTGGTCCCACCTTAGGACATTGGAGCCAGGACCGTGTATGACCGTCTTGGAACGCTTCTGTTTAACAGCGCGACGGTTTCGCGCGACACGTCGTGTGTGCCCATCGCTTTATAAGCTTCAAGCACAGTGATTTACCTGGAGCGGCTAGTTGTGCAGCTGTTCAACATGGCCGTGGGCGCTGGTTCAATTGGTATGCTGCCTAGTTCGTGCAACGTGGCGTTATCGGCTCGTAGGTGTGATGTAGCGGCCTCGTGCGTTAGCCAACCCGGAGGATCGTGATTCGCGCGCCTCGGAATGACCCGCGAGCGAGCTCGTAAATCCGTGTGCAGGACACTCACGATCAACTGCGGACTTGATGTATGCTTCCCGCTCTCCCCTGTATGAGCCATTTGACGTTAAGGGAACCGCACGCTAGGCGGAGATCCATCTGTGCGCTTATTGGTCCTCGCTATCCCGGTCGCAGGCGCCTGGAGAGCCGACACTGGGGGGCGCATCAAGCACGTTCAGTCTGTAGTGGTTACCTCGCCGAAACCGCGATTCGATCGCGGCATAGGCGAACCCAAAGCTAGCAAAGAAGATGGAAAGTAAAATGAAAAGGAGAGCAACGCCGTCCTTTCCGGACATGCAGTGTGAGAACGTCATATATTGTGCCCTTGCTAGGTCGGTATCACCTATGGCGCGATCTACAACGTGACGTAACGTGCGACTCAAGCTCTGTCGGGCTCTGAGTCAGAATATCGTGGAGGCGATTGCTTTGACTGACTGGGCCCGCCTCAAATTTGCCACGCGGCTTGATTCATTGGCGGACACATTGTCAGAATATACTGGCGATGTCTGGCGGACCCGGCGCACTCTATTCCTGACAAGGTGCCCCGGGACGCTTCAGCCATCCCTTCTCTAGCGCCGTCTCTAGCGTCCCAGGCTGTCAGGGCTGACCCGCGTCGTGTAGCTCCGTGTACCGGCAAATGTCATGATCGATACGTTGATTCGGCCAGCTCGCTGGACGTTGGGGGTCACGCAGTGCGACCATTCCTCTCTCGCGCGTCACTAGATCTGCCTTCAGCGAGATGCTTAGCATCCGTTCTGCCGTACAAGGCCATCTCAAGAGCTCGTTCAGGCGGGATTTCCATTTCGCGAGCTTTGTGTGCAGCCGCGAATTCAGCATTCGAGCCGCTCTAGCTAACCCCAGCGGCCGACCATAGGCTGATTATCATGTCATCGTCCGTCATATTCGGCCCAAGCATCGGATGTTTCATAGACGCGAACGCACGACAATCCTTGAAGTTTGCGACACAGTCTTTCCCAGATCCAAATGGCAATATTTTCCGCCGTAGGATTTCCCAATCCTTCGACCTCGTTAAGACATCGATGATCGAGTGCATTCATCACTTCGACGAAATGATCTTCGAGGTCAGAAAAATCTATGACAAATCCTGTGACCGGATCCACCGGTCCATCGAGCTGCACTTCAATGCGATAGGAATGCCCGTGCATGCGGCTGCACCTATGTGCAGCCGGCACGTTCGGGAGACGGTGAGCCGCCTCGAATTTGAACGAGTGTGCTATCTTCATTGGGGCCTAGATGCTGGCAGGTTTGGGGCTCCGCCGTAGCCGATGCGAGCGACACCGAAAGAACTCCGGCGAGTTCCGCGGTGAACTTCGCCATCAGTCGACCTTGGCTGCCTTGGCAAAAACTTCGCGTGAAGCCATCGGAATGGCGCCTCCGCGGGTCGGATCGGCGAAGGTGCCGCCCGCCGAAGCGTAGTCCTTACCGGTGCGACGCTCGAGTATGATGCCCATAGCCTCGATGTTGGGGATGTCCGTTTCGCGCAGCTCCGGCATTAAGTGCTTGCGGGCCAGCGCCGCCTCGACGTAGGGTGCCAGTTCCTCTTCTTTATGTCGGACGCGCTCGTCTTCCCGTTCTTTCAACGTGGGCATAACCTCTTTGGCAAACAGCTCGAGTGCCTCGCAGATGTGCTCGTGCTTATTCAGCCCGCATTGCTGGATGAAGATCATCTGGTCGATACCGACCTCCGCGTAGCTCATGAGATGGTCACGAACGCTCTGAGGCCGACCGATACTACCTGAGCCCGGGGTTTCCTTCACGTCGTCCTTGATCGCTTGGAAGCGCCGCCACAAATTCGTGTGTCCAGGACGATGTTCACCATATATCGCATAGTGTGCGATCGAATATCCGAAAAACTTGAAGCCATCGATTCCGCGACGCATCGCTTCTTCGGCACTCTCATGAACCATCATACCGTTGAGCGTTGCAATATTGGCGTTCACCGAATGACCGATGGGAACACATTCGTCTGACTTGATTGTCTCATAGTATTCGTCCCGCCAGAGTTTTGCCTGAGACGCTTCGACAAACCCAAATACCAGCGCGCCTACTCCATGACGCGCGGCGCGCAAGATGCTGTCGCGCCGCGAACACGCCATCCAGAGCGGTGGGTGCGGTTTCTGTATCGGCTTTGGCACGATGTTGCGGGGTGGCATTTTGAAGAACCGCCCCTCGTATCCCGGATACGGCCGCATCGTCATCATATTGGCGGTCTGTTCGACGGCTTCCCGCCACATGGCATGCTTCTGCCCAGGTTCTATCCCAAACCCATGCATCTCAATGAGCGAGGCCGATTCTCCAGTTCCCCACTCGACGCGTCCTCCAGAGATGAGATCGAGCGTGGCGAGGCGCTCAGCTACCCTCGCTGGATGATTGTAGAGCGGTGGCGAAAGACAAACGCCATGGCCGATACGGATATTCTTCGTACGCTGCGAAACAGCACCCAGAAAGACTTCGGGTGCGGACGAGTGTGAGTATTCCTCCAGGAAATGATGCTCGACCTGCCACATGTAATCGAATCCGAGCTGATCGGCGAGCTCGATCTGCTCCAGCGCGTTGTCGAATAATTTTCGCTCGCCGCCATTTTCCCAAGGCTGCGGTAATTGGTGTTCATAGAACACTCCAAGCTTCATCTGTTTTCCTCTGGGGCGGAACATTCATAGAGCGCTTTGTGATTCTCGGATGCGACGGGCATGTCACGCCATCGGTCGCTGGCTAGAGGCACCATCCGATCTGCGTTCTTGCTCCGCATTTGTTGGCACAGCCTTCACCCCGACTTGCACGCCTGCACTGCCGCTCTTTGGAAGCCAACGTCAGCGACTGCACTATCGTCGTGACGGCGCCCTTTGACCACCGAGCAATCGGCGTGCCAGGGTCGGTAAGCCGCGATGAAGAAGGAAATGCAACGACTTGCATCGCGCCGACATAGCGTTCTCGACCGAATGTCGTGTTTCTGACATGTGCCTCTCCGAAGCAAGCCAGAGCGAGACAAGACAGACCAAGTGTCGAGTTTCGACAATATTCGCGCCGAAGAGAAGGGGCGCGATCGTCATTCACGATTGAAGTTGCCCCGTGCATCTAGGCGTGCGACGGGTAGGAAGCTGCCCTATAAGCACATGTTGGACGCAGCTGGTTTGGGCGAGCATTGCAGCCGGCTGGATTCTAACCGCTATATCAAGCGTGCAACTGGCCCGACAAGGAATGGGGATCTTATGCGATATATCCTGATTTCCACTGCCATTCTGACCAGCTGCTTTCAGCTCCCCAAAGCCTATGCTGAGCAACTTCAGGTCTCGCAATTCGGCGACAAAGCATATCGCTCCATCCAGGAGGCTATAGACGCATTGCCAGCTCGAGGCGGCGACATTCTGATTGCGCCGGGCATCTATCGCGAGAAGGTGAAGGTCGGCAAATCCGGCGTTCATATCACAGGCACCGGGAAGAAGTCGGAAGACACGATTGTCGTCTACGGCGACGGCGCGATCAAAGTGGGTGGAACCGTTCGTTCCGCCACAATGGACGCATCCGGCGATGACTTCCGTCTCGACAATCTAACGATACAAAACGACTATGCCCTAAATCCGGTCAATCCGCCGTCGCAGGCGGTGGCGCTGGCTATTACTGGGGACAAGGATGTTATTACCCGCACTCGCCTACTTGGCGCACAAGACACGCTATTCGCCAACAAGGGGCCGAATGGCCGAAGAGCACGACAATACTTTTCGGACTGCTACATCGAGGGACATGTCGACTATATATTCGGCAACGCCAAGGCGTATTTCCAGCGCTGTGAGCTGCACGGCGTCGCCAATCAGGCTGTGGTGTACACCGCACAAAGCAAAGACTCTCCGGAGGACGACAGCGCCTATGTTTTTGACCATTGCACTCTCACAGCTGATCCAGCCGCACGCGGCATCGCCCTCGGCCGCCCTTGGCGCTCTTATGCTACGGTGATCTTCTTATCCACTAAGATGAATGCGCCGGTGATAGCGGAAGGCTGGAGCGAGTGGGATCGCGGCAAGACCAACAGACTGACCACAGCCTACTATGCCGAATACCAATCCACCGGAATCGGCGCCAATCTCAGGGGACGGGAGCCTTACTCCCATCAACTGACCGACAACGAAGCCAAGCAATGGTCGCTCAAATCATTTTTTGCTGATGACACGAACTGGCTGCCGAGCTCATCGTCAAAATAGGAACTATGGGCCGGTCCGCAGAATTTCTGATCCATCTGCCGTCGCGCCGTTCTCTCGCGCGCACACGGGTGCACTGTCTTATTATCCACCCCATTAAGGTTTTCGAGCCGCCTCGCGAACCTCGTCAGATTCTCGGACAGCCAAAGCTTATCCCGCAATTAGGTTCCGAGTAACAACACCAGCCAGCTTCAAAGCGCCTACCATTCTTGTTTGGTCAAGTGCTGCTACAGCGAAGTCATGAGTACTAGCGGGGCGCGGGGCCGTTCAGGGCTTTGCTAGGTGGTTAGCGGAATGCCTTTGCACAGCCTTCCCATGCACTGGACGATAGTGGGGCTTGCCCACTCCGCAACGGCGGCCATACGTCGGAAACCACCACATCTGCATTTTCCACCTGCCAAGTCGCAGAATCGGAAAATTGCACATCGTCGAGCGCAATCTCAAGGGCATGGCCTCCATCAAGTCCGTGCATCACCAGTGCACCATCACCGCCACGCACGTGGCGTAGAGCGATCTTTCGGTAGACCGGAATTCGGTTACCGTATGCATGGACGTCATAGTGAGTATCGAAAGAGATAGGCCATCGGTTGCCGCGCAGGCACACATTCTCATAGGTCACCCTCTCCACCAGACCGCCCCGGCTGACATCGCTCTTAATGCGCAGGCCAGACGTCGTGCCGTCCAGGGTCAGGCCGTGCACCAGTATGTCGCTGACACCTGAGCTCACCTCACTGCCGATCGACATGCCGTGCCCCCAGCCGAAGTAGTTGTCGATAATGGAAATATGGCGTGTTGGACCATTGTTGCCTGCTTTGATAGCCACATTGTCGTCTCCAGTGCGGATCTGGCAGTGAGTAATCGTCACATCCTGGCTGGCGCCTGGATCTATGCCATCTGTATTGCGGGCGTCGGCCGGTGTATCGATCGTGACGCCCCAAAAGGTGGCACCTTCGACGCGGTTCATAGCCACGTGGAAATTGGGCGCATTGCGCAGTGTGATGCCGTGTAGGGTAATGTCATGGGCATGATCAATCTGGATCAGGCGTGGGACGTTCTGGTAGCCGCCCTCGACTTGCGCGCGCCGAGCCAGCTGCCACCAGCTCTCGGTAGTGCCGACCATGTGCGCGCCGCCCTGGCCGTCGATGGTGCCCTCACCGTAGATGCCGCCTCCACGTGTTTTGGAGAAGCTGATGAATGGTCGGCAGCCATCACCCTTGCCTTCGATGTGACCACAATTTCCCAACCCTTTGTCATAGGCCTCCCGCTGGGCAACAGCGACAAGCGTGGCGTCGCGCTCGATCCATAGCGTCACTCCGGACTTCATCTCGAGGGGGCCCGACAGAAACGTCCCGCCGGCCAAATAAACTGCTGAGCCAGAGGGGCAGTGAGCAATGGCGTCTTGCAGTCTGGCCGTGTCGTTTTCTCTCGACGGCGACAGGCGGACGCACACATCACTAGGTGCGACAGGTTCGGCAACCGTGCGGCGATCTTTGGCTTGTGCGCCGGCGCCTGCGGCGGCGAGCATGGCCAGCACTGCCCAATAACGCAAAGAGACTAACATGAACAACCTCTTAATTTTGCGGCCCACCTACGCTTGCCGTTGTAATCCGAAAGCCGAATGCCAAGTTGCGTCTAGCTCTCGTTAGACGGAGTTGTCAGACAAGCGGCCAAGCCAGCAGAGGCTTGACGAAAAAACCTTGCAAAAGTTTGGTAAGTCCATGCCAGACAAAAACAAACGATGCTCGCCAGGTTTTGATCACAGGCGAGGCGGCGCCTGCCAGCAAATCTGAATTGCTGGAGCGCTTGTCGATCATGAACTGCTCAATCATGATGTTCCAGCCGAGTTTGAGGACTGAAGCGATTGACCGGTATGTCGCGCTTATTCCACGGTCACCGACTTGGCGAGATTGCGCGGCTGGTCGACGTCGGTGCCCATCACAACCGCCGTGTGGTAGGCCAAAAGTTGCACGGGGATGGCATAGACCATGGGCGTGAAGGCTGCCGCCATGTCAGGCATGACGATGGTGACGAGGGACTCGACCGTCGCCTCGGCTGCGCCCTTGGTGTCCGTCACTAGGATGATGTTGCCGCCGCGGGCGGCGACCTCCTGCATGTTGGAGACGGTCTTCTCGAACACGCGATCGTGGGGCGCGATCACCACGACCGGCACGGTCTCGTCGATCAGCGCGATCGGTCCGTGCTTGAGCTCGCCGGCGGCGTAGCCCTCGGCGTGGATGTAGGAGATCTCCTTGAGCTTCAGGGCACCTTCAAGCGCGAGCGGGAAGCTGGTGCCGCGGCCGAGATAGAGCACGTCGCGCGACTTGGCGATCCGGTGCGCGAGCTTCTCGATCTGAAGCTCGGTGGTGAGCGCGTCCGCCATCAGGCGCGGGACCTCGACCAGGCCGTGCACGAGCCCGGTCTCCTCCTCCTCGGACAATTCGCCGCGCGCCTTGCCGGCCGCGACCGCGAGCGAGGCGAGCACCATGAGCTGGCAGGTGAAGGCTTTTGTGGACGCGACGCCGATCTCGGGACCGGCGAGCGTCTGGAGCACCGTCTCACTCTCGCGCGCGATCGTCGAGGTCGGCACGTTGACCACGGCGAGCGTGTGCGCGCCTTCGGCCTTGGCATAGCGCAGCGCAGCCAGCGTATCGGCGGTCTCGCCCGATTGAGAAATGAAGATCGCCAGATCGCCCTTGCGCAAGGGCGCCTCGCGGTAGCGGAACTCGGAGGCGACGTCGACCTCGACCGGCAGACGCGCCATGCGCTCGAACCAGTATTTTGCGACGTAGCCGGCGTAGTTCGCCGTGCCGCAGGCTGTGATCGTGACACGCTGGATGTCGCGGAAGTCGAACGGCAGCTTCACCGGCAGCGACACGCGCTCGGATGCCATGTCGATATAGCGGGCCAGCGTGTGGCCGACGACCTCGGGCTGCTCGTGTATTTCCTTCGCCATGAAATGGCGGTAGTTGGCCTTGTCGACAAGCGAGGTCGAGGCCGCATGCTTGATCTTGTCGCGCTGGACGGCATGGCCATCCTTGTCGAAGACAGCAACGCTGCTGCGGGTCAGCACGACCCAGTCGCCGTCCTCGAGATAGCTGATCGTATCGGTGAACGGGCCGAGCGCGATCGCGTCCGAGCCCAGGAACATCTCGCCATCGCCATAGCCGAGCGCGAGCGGCGGACCGTTGCGAGCGCCGATCATCAGGTCGCCCTCGCCTGCGAAAATGAAGCCGAGCGCGAACGCGCCGCGCAGGCGGCTCAAGGCGAGCTTCACCGCCTCGATCGGCTTGTTGCCGCTCGTGAGCAGATGGTCGACCAGATGCAGCACGATCTCGGTGTCAGTCTCGGTGCGGAACACCGTACCCTTCGCTTCGAGTTCCTCGCGGAGCTCGCGGAAATTCTCGATGATGCCATTATGGACCACCGCGACGCGCTCGGTGGCGTGCGGATGGGCATTGTGCTCGGTCGGCTTGCCATGGGTGGCCCAGCGGGTGTGGCCGATCCCGGTCGTCCCGTTCAGCGGCTTGTCACGCAGCCGGGCCTCGAGGTTCTTCAGCTTGCCCTCGGCGCGCCGCCGCTGCAGGTGATCGCCTTCGAGCGTGGCAACACCCGCGGAGTCGTAGCCCCGATATTCAAGCCGCTTGAGCGAATCCACCAGTTGCTCCGCAACCGGTTCGCGCCCGAGAATGCCGACAATCCCGCACATGCGGATCAATATCCCCCGACTTCAGAAAACTTGATTTTCAAAGTCTTTTTACTTTCTTGCGACACTCGATTGCCAAAGATGTCCAAACAAGTGTTGCGAGGTCAGATGGTTGTGGTCCTATGCCGTCGGACCGGTTAACCACATGCATTCTTACGTGTGAGGTCGCTTCAACAGCCCCATTTCACCAAGCCGCAATGCGGCGGCGGTAAGTGCGATCGAATACCAGCATGTAACGGCAGCAAAGGAAACGACAGTTTCGATGTGAGCAAAATAATCACGCGCGAGCCGACGGGCGCCGACTCTAATCGCGAACCAGGGCACGCATAGCCTTTTCTCCCGATAACAAAGATAACAATCGTAGCTGCAATAGGGTTGCCGCGTGGACATATCTCGTAAGTAGCCGATCCCTAGAGGTCGATGACACTCGATGCAGATCGACGAGCTGCTTGGCGTCCTGTGATTTACCAATATGAACTGCATGATCGCCGGTTGTGTTGAGAACCATTCATGATGCACCGGTCCTACCATGCGGAAACGCGCCGCTGCCAGAATGAAGCGAAACTGAATTGCGGACCGCTTCCAGGTGTCGCTCGTCCGCGCCACACAAAAGACGCCCGGCCACTTTCGGTGGCCGGGCAGAAGTCAGTCTCGGGGGAACGACGCTTCTACACATCGCACCAGCTTCCGTCGGCAGAGGGAGGGCTGCCGCCGACGGTCCATTTGCGGCGAGGGCATTCGCCGCTAACCTTGGCCACAGAAGGCCGATGCCCGTCCCGAACGAATTCGGTATTGCTTTCTTCTGCTCGATTGAACCAGAGTTCAAGGCACTCGGCCTGATAGTCGCCGATACGAAGATTTGGCGAACAACGCCGAGCCCTTTGGCTGCCGACGGCTGCTTCGAGTCGGCGTGGTGTCAGGTGAGAGGACACCGAAGAATGTGGTCGGACTGCACGAACGCTTAGCCTGATGCCCGATGGACATCGAGACTGCTTTTCCGCAATTAGGTAAAGACCGACAACCATTCTGATGGACCGAAGGCTTTTTCTCCAAACCGATGTTTTTCTTATGCGATATCCTACAAGATAGGTAAAATCGATTGTGTTGATGGGCCGCATCTACAGCATGGATAATGGAGACATGCGCGTTCGATTTCGCGATCGCCCGCCTTCATCATCTGTACGAGTGGTCAGGTCAGCGATCGATCCGGCATACAATCAGGCCTAAGCTAGACTTATGTGGCCGGCCTTGGCGCGGCGTAGGGAGACCGCGCCGCATTGTTTCTGGACGGGTCGACCTGTCGAAGCCACCTCCAGGATCGGAGGCATGGGATCCTTGATGGCGACGGAGATTTCGTGGAATTAAGCAAAGTCGACGTCGCCGGTCTGCATCGCGACGGCTGGAAACGAAACGGCGACATCCTTTCAGATCGACCTATAGATGCTTGAACGCCTCAACCTTCTTGGTGATTTCGACATCCTCCACGGGACCGTGGCCTCGGGCTTGGGCACACCGAAGGACCAATATTTTTTGTCCTCGACCTCAACGGCCACGAACCGCACTGAGGAGAATTCGGAGGTGAAGCTTGCCTCGAGGCTGAGCTGGACCAATTCGAATAGAGGGCTTGGTATGTAATATCGAGATGTTGGCCCGGTGCCATGGCAGGCCCCATTATACTGTTTTCGCGAAAATAGTATAACCCATCGGAACCCAATTTATCCGGGCAGCAAAGTCAACGGAGACGGCAACCGACCTACTGTCTAAAACCCATACTGATCGCTACGCGGACCAACCTTTGCCGAGAGTCTTCCTGCGACTCATCGTATCTCACACCGCTGGTATTCTATCGGTTTGTACAGCGGGGTCGGTATCATCCGGCTCGACAGGCAACGTGAACTGAAAGACCGCGCCTCTTGTCTCTTGCGCACTCGCCCACATGCGTCCGCCGTGGGCCTCGATGATTGAACGGCAGATGGCCAGTCCCATGCCCATACCCTGGGCCTTGGTGGTGTAGAAGGCCTCGAACAGGCGCTCCACACTGTTCGAATCCAATCCTGGACCGGAATCTCGCAAGCTAACCAATATATCGGTCGAGCCAGATCTGGCAGTGCTGATTAGCAGCTCCCGCGCTCCCTCCTTTGCTCCGCTCATCGCCTCGACGGCGTTGATGATCAAATTGATAATCACCTGTTGGAGTTGAACTCGATCTGCCCGAATGAGCGGCAAGGCGCCCGCAAGTTGCGTTTGCACCGAGACACCATTATTCATCACTTCCGCGCGAGTCAGGGCTACAACTTCAAGTACCACATCATTGATCGCCAAGGGGGCCTTTTGTGGAGGCGCGTTCCTGATTAGCGCGCGAATCCGATCGATGATCTCTCCAGCTCGCACGCCATCGCTGAGAATCCGACCGAATGTCTGCCGGACCCGTTGCAGGTTTGGCGGCTGCGCATTGAGCCAGTTTAGACCGGCCTCCGCGTTGCTGACGACCGCACCGATGGGTTGGTTGACTTCGTGCGCGATCGAGGCCGTCAATTGCCCCATTGTGGTGACGCGATTTCTGTGTGCGAGCTCGATCAGGGTCTCGCGATACCGCCGCTCGCTTTCGCGGGCTTCGGCTTCCGCCCGCTTGCGTTCTGTCAAGTCAACGATAAAAGCGACACCTTGTCGCTCGTCGAAAGCGGCCGCCCCGATCAGAATCGGCACTCGAGTACCGTCCTTGCGGACGTACTCCTTCTCGTAAGCCTGGATAGCTCCAGTAGCTCGTCTCTCTATCCGAGCGCGCTCAGTGCGCTCATTCCAGTCTGGCGGAGTTAGCTCGCTCCAGCGCAACCGGCCCGTGACGAGATCCTCGCGGTCGTATCCAACGATCTCGAGAAAGGCATGATTAGCCTCGATAATGTCACCCTCATCGTTAAAGATGAAGATCCCAATAATGTTGGCGTCGACCAGGCGCCGGATTTTCGTTTCACGTTCTTGAACCTCACGGTACAAACGACTGTTTTCTAGCGCTATTGCTGCTTGCGAGGCAAGCAGCTTTAGCACCGAACTGCGGGCAAGCGCGAAGATCCCGGGCGCCAAGTTGTTTTCAAGGTAGAGCACACCTATGAGCTTGGCTTGAGTGATCAGGGGAAGGCACAGAACAGAACGCGATCCGTGTTCGCGGACATACGGGTCGTTAGCAAACGGAGATTGGACGGCGGCATCCTCGAGAATGACGTTTTCACGGGTGCGCATGACATAATGCAGGACCGACTTTGGTAGGGCTGCGGCTGTCACCGATTGGTCAAGCGTGTGCACAAAGATCGCTTGACTAGCGGTTGTGGCCTCTGCCTCGATCCGAGGTTCATCGCCACGAAGCAAGATCAAGAGACCGCGCTCGGCGCCGGCCTGCTCAATCGCAGTGCGCATAAGCCTATCAATGAGCTTTTGCAGAATGATCTCACCGGAGACCGCCTGAGAGACTTTGATCACCGTAGCAAGGTCTAGATGTTCAACCGGCGCTCCTATGCTCGTGCCGGACAGGGCTCGAGTTTCGTCCTCCTCATTCAGATAGGGAAATAACTCGCCGAGCTGTCGCACTTTCCCATCTGCACCCCAACGCAGATAGTTGTACCGTGCATCTCTCAGATAAGTCTTTGCGATCCTCTCGTACCCACGCGCAGCGTAAAATCGCCCCGCAAGTTCGCAGGCGATCGCCTCGTGGTGAACAAAACCATTAGCCGCTGCAGATCGTATGGAGTGCTCGTAGAGGCGCATTGCGTCTGTATCACGATTGTCAAGCCTTGCGATTTCGGCTGAAACCAAAGTAGCGCGATGTTCAAAATTCTCAGGGCAATTCATCGCCCACGCCTGAAGCCGTTTGTGATGGGCGCTTATGATACCTCGATGCAGTTGCTCTTCACTCGCGGCTGAACCGTCGCAATGGCAAGAGTGAGACAGCGCACCGTAGAAGTGAAATTCCGCTGTTGAGCCTTCTGTCGGTATGGTCCACATCTGAGGTTCTGCCTTTGACCTCGCATTGATTGCAGCGACGTAGTCACCGGCTAGGAAACGCGCCTGGAGCTTACGGATCCAATAAATGGCACCAAGGGGTACCTCGGGTCCTTGCTCGAGCGACCGCTCGATGGCCAATTCGTCAATATCTTGGTCATCAAAGCAGCCGAATGTGCGCGTGAGGCCACGCATAGTGCGAACGAGTCCAAGCTGCAGACGTATAATGTCGGCTGCGAAACGGAACTTCATCTTACGAGCGGTAGCGAGGTTTCTCTCTATTTCGCGCTGAATGTCTTCCAGCGGCTCGCCCGCGCCTATCATGCTTGAAGTCAAATGGGCCAGACTGTAGGCCTCATAAATCAGATCGCCGACTTCGCTCGCCGCCCTCAACGCTCGTGATATCAAATCGCGACCGCCCCGGTGTTTGGTCCAAGGGATCACAGTAGAGCCGACGGCTAGATAGACCGGAGCCTGAAAGCGGGTCAACCCGCGACGATCGACGAGATCGCAGGCGAGCAAACCAAAACGATAAGCCGCCTGATAATCGCCGAAGCGACCACCTAAAACCCGGTTAAGCCAAGCGTAATGTGCGCACGAAGCATCAGAGTTGCCGTGGTCGAGGCTAAGATTCACCGCTCGGCATATGACCAGGGTGGACAGGTTGGCGTCGGTAAATACGGCGGGAGGAAGGATCCGCGTCAAGACCGTTAAAATAGCAAGGCACGTCTCGTCTTTCATTAAAGGCAGATCTGCTATCTTTTCAATCTGGCCATCAGTGATCTTGGACCACATCAGCCGATATTCGGATAGAGCCTCCTCCTGCGTTGGACGTGGCGACCATTCAAGCCCGACGCCGCGCAGATACTCGAGACCCACCGCCACCGCGCGTTCGAGGTCGCCGCGCGTTAGATACAGATCGACTCGCAAGCAGGCTACACTGGCTTGTTTGACCGCATCCATACCACGCTTGGAAAGCGCCGATAGTCGTTCCTCCGCGGCATCCAGCTCGCCGGTCAGGAATTCGCATTCGGCGCGGTTTTGCTCCAGCGCGAAGGTGAGCTCATGCTGATTCTGCCACGAGTCTTCCGAGAGCAGCGCAATACCGGCGATCAGATATGTGAGCGCAGATGCGTAAGCTGCGGATGCTTTGGCACGCTGACCGGCGATAAGGTTGAACTCTGCGAGCTGCTCTCGTTCCTTACTGGAGGTTATTAGGGGCAGACCTCGATCGAGTTGATTGACGATATTAAAGATAGCCTCTCGACGCCTCTCCGGGGGCGCATGCGCCGCGAGCATCCGACCAATCCGCAGATGAGCTGGAGCGCGCGATTCCTCCGGGACCAACGAGTAGGCGGCCTCCTGGATCCGGTCGTGGATGAAATTGTAAGTGTCTCCGTGCCGCTCGACTAGATCCTGATGAATCGCCGGCGACAACAGTGCGTGTACCCGCGCCTGCGAAGTCCCGAAAACAATTGAAAGTTCAGATGTCTCGGCGGCGTTACCGAAACAGGCGAGCTGCTGCAGCGCATTCTGCGTTGCGGTTGGGAGCCGAATGAGTTTCCCGACCATCAGCTCCACCACGTTATCGGTGTATCCCTTTGCATGGATGCGTTCGAGATCCCAAGTCCAGCGCGCAACACTGTGATCGAAGCTCAATAGTTCCTCTGCGGCGAGTGCAGAAATGAACTGAATGACAAAGAACGGATTACCCAAGGTCTTCTGGTGAACCAGCTGAGCGAGTGGTGTTGCGCGCTTTGGCTCGCAGCGAAATGCATCTGCGACCAACTGCTCGACATGCTCAGGGGTCAGTGGCAGTAACGTGATCTCCTCTACGTTCCTACCGATGCTGCGAATGTTGTCGAGCTTGCGTTTCAGTGGATGGCTGGAATCAACTTCGTTGCTTCTGTACGCACCAATCAGCAACAGTTGCAGATCGGTTTCGGTCAGGAGGTGCTCGAGCACGTCGAACGTTGCCGCATCGAACCACTGCAAATCGTCGAGGAAGATTATCAACGGATGATGTTGGCGGGCGAAGACACCGACGAACCTGCGAAATACCAGTTGGAAGCGGGCTTGTGCTTGCTGGGGCGGAAGCTCTGGAAGCGCGGGTTGTTCGCCGATGATCAGCCTTAAGTCGGGAATCAGGTCGGTCATAAGGCGTCCGTTCGGACCAAGCGCATCCAGGAGTGCGTTGCGCCAAATCACGAGCTCAGCGTCGCTTTTGCCGAGAAGAGGCCGGACAACACCCTGGAACGCCTGAACTATCGTCGAGTAGGGAATGTCACGCTTGAATTGATCGAATTTGCCCGACGCGAAGACCCCACGCGATGGCACCAACGCTTTATGCAACTCGTGGACAACGGACGACTTTCCGATTCCGGAGTAACCGGCGACAAGTACTAACCTCGGCGCGCCGCTCTTGACCACGCGATCGAAAGCGGCGAGCAACGCCTCGATCTCGGCGCTTCTTCCGTACAGCTTCTCGGGGATCAGCAGGCGATCCGGCGTATCCTGTTCGCTCAGCACAAAGGGTTCGATACATCGCCGGCTCGACCATTCGACGAGACAATGCCGCAGATCGTGCTCAAGGCCGGCGGCCGTTTGGTAACGATCCTCCGCAGCCTTGGCCAGTAGCTTCATCACTATTCGGGAGACCGGCTCCGGAATATCTTTTACTTTCTCTCGCGGTGATATTGGTTTTCTGGCGATATGACAGTGGATCCACTCCACTGGATCTGACGCGGCGAACGGCAGCGCGCCTGTGAGCATCTGGTAAAACGTGACGCCGAGTGAATAGAGGTCACTGCGAGAATCGATCGAGCGATTCATCCTCCCGGTCTGTTCCGGCGCCATGTAGGGCAGTGTGCCCGTGATGAACTCGGGCGGCTCGCTCGCCTGCCGCTCGCGCGGGTGACGCGAAGCAAGGCCAAATCCGGTGAACCGAACCTGTCCATCCGGGCAATTGACCAGGATATGAGCTGGCTTCACGTCTTTATGCACTAAGCCGCTGCGGTGAACGCGACCTAACGTTGCAGTGATGCTAACGGCCAGACCCAAAAAGCTCTCCAGCTCCAAAGGTGCGCCCAATAGGCGAACTAGGGGTTCACCGCACGGATCCTCCAGAACCAGAGTGGTTCGGCCAGCTTCACGGAGTAGCTCGAGAGGCCGCACCGACCATTCCCCGTCGAGCCCTTCCCTTAATTCATACTCATGGGCCAGGCGGTCGAGCACGGCACGCGGGGGGTGTTCTAGCGCGGGGCGCACAATCAGAGCGAGTTGCCGGTCGCCGTCGGGGTTCGGACGCCACGCGCGGCAGAAGACGCAATGATCGTCTTCCCAAAGGACCACCGAATCGTCATGTCTTTCCATGTCGAATTGAGGCGGCTTGAGAGGGTCCTGCGACATTCGACCGTCCGGTCGACTAGACTAAGCTTAATAGAACCTGCCATATATTCCGCAACATGACAATTTCCGCGCTTTGGCCGGAATTTTCAGATTTTCGCTTGTCTGAGCGATCGGGCGCGGGGACACGGTTTTACCCCTCACGGGGCTGCTGCCTCGGAAAACGTAGGAGCGCGGCATGTTCCCGCTTATCGCATGCTCCAGATACAACCCTGAGTAATTGCAGCCCGTGCTATGATCGCTTGCACTGGCGGTTGCAAGGGACGCGCCCCGACAGACAAGCAAGGCCTGTACATTCTACGCGCGACAAGGCTTTCAAAATGGCGGCGGTTACGATTGCGAGTTGCTGACCACGGGCGAGCCGCGAATTCAATCGTAACGCCGCTCCACGAACTGGGATCTGGAGCAAATAGCCGCGTGCCAGGACTCATGCACGTTCCGAAGAGCCTCGCATCTACAATGCGACTAGAGAACCGCGGTTCATCTTCCATTGAGACCGGAAATAGGGCAGAACCGAAACCGGCCAATCTGCGGATGGCTGCACGAAAGAAACGGTTAGAGGCTTGATGACTGATCAGGTAGCAACAGCGTCAACAGAATGTAGCTCGCGCAGAGCTGACAGAGATCTGAGTTTTGATTTTGCTAAAGGGATTCTCATTATTCTGGTGATCGTTGGACACTTATTACAATATGTCATCTACAGAGATGATGAGTATTGGTATTCGGCATATTTCAAGTTGATCTACATGTTTCATATGCCTCTCTTTATGGCAATCAGCGGATATCTTTCCTCGGGCGCGCTTTTGCGAAAGCCGTTCGCTCGCAGCGTCAAAGACCGCGCAGTGCAGTTATTGTTGCCTATGCTGTTTTGGTGCGCATTCACGGAAGCAGCTAAGCTGGCCGCATTTTCGCCCGCGCCAGGCGTAGCGAGCGGCGTGCTGGACTTCTCAAGAGAATTCGCTGGCACCTATTGGTTCATATGGGCAACCTTTGTCTCCTTTTTTGTCGTTGGGCTTCTCATCGTTGCCAATCTGGGATCGACGTGGATGATATCCATGTCTGCTGTTCTGATCGCACTCGCGCCGGTCACATTTTCGATAGCCCCGTTGATCAGGTACACTTACCCGTTCTTTTTCCTCGGGTTCTTGCTTGCCAGGTCTTCTGATTGGCGGACGAGCGCCCTCTTCCGCTACAAGTCTCTTTCGCTCCTCATGCTCTCCGGTATCGCTTGCGCGTGCTTTCTCGCTTGGGGCAAAGAGACTTATGTCTACAACAATCTCGTTCCGATCGACGATGTTCAGTCAGCAAAGCAAGTATTGCTAATGTTCGTTGGCTCTGCAGCTTCCTCTGCTGTCGCCGCGGAAGTTCTGCTGCGATGCTGGAAATTTTGTGGTTCAAGTCGGTGGGCTCGGTTTATCGCGATGGACCTGGGCCAGAGCACGCTGCTACTTTACCTCCTCCAAGCGAGTGTCTTCCGTCTCATGGACCTGGTCCAGTTCGGAGAACTTTGGGCTCTGCCGACCAGAATCGCCGTCGCGTTTGTGCTTGGCGTAACGATTATTGTGGTCGCGAGGGGCATTCGCTGGATTGTGCACGACCTTGGATTCATGTCGCGTATTGTTCTCGGAGTGGCGCCACGCTCAGGCTTGCTGAAAACACAACCTGCCTCTAGC